>DATLPC010000173.1:0-16569 GCA_035535975.1 Gemmatimonadaceae bacterium
GTGAATCCGACGTGATGGAGAATGCCGGCCTCGTCGTACAAGCCTAGTAGGAGCGATCCGACGATCCGTTCCTTGGTCGCGTAGCGAAAGCCACCGACGACGCAATCTGCGGTCCGTTTGCGTTTGATTTTCACCATTGCCGTGCGTTCGCCCGAGGCGTAACCGAGGTCGAGGCGCTTTGCCATGACTCCGTCGGTCCCGGCGCGACCGGCAAGCCACGCGCGCGCCTCGGCGAGTCGCCGCGACGCCGGGCTCAAAACGACGAGTGCGCCGGTGGGGAACTGTCCATCGGCGAAAGCCTCCAGTAGATCGCGCCGCTGCGAGAGCGGCAAAGGCGTGAGATCGCGGCCCCGCGCGTCCGCCAATAGGTCGAACACGATGTACGCTGCCGGCGATTCAGCGGCGAGCTTCACGACGCGACTTGCCGCCGGGTGAAGCCTGAGAAGCAGTGCGTCGAACGAGAGACCTCGATCGGTTGGAATCACGAGCTCGCCATCGAGCACAAAGCGTCTGGAACGCAAGGCGAGTAGAGCGCGAACCACTTCCGGGAAATAGCGCGTCAGCGGCTGGCCGGATTTCGATCGCAGCTCGATGAGCGAACCGTCGCGAAAGGCCAGACATCGAAAGCCGTCCCACTTTGGTTCGTACTGCCACTGAGGACCGACGGGCAGCTCCGCGACGACACGAGCCTCCATCGGTGCATAACTCAGCGGAATCGGCAGCTTCATCGCCGCGAATCGAGCGGCTCGTCCGCCGGGTCGCAGGCCGCCGGTCGCTCCGATTCATCTGGGCGGCGTCGAATCACTCCGTAAACCGCTGGTGGCTCGAGCTGCAACTCTGTTTGCGCGGTAGGCAAAGCTTCGCCACCGCGGGCCAGCTCGCGCATCCGGTGCTGGAACCGCAAGAACCGAATCGGCGCGCGTAGACTGTCGCGCGACGTGCGGGAGA
This sequence comes from Gemmatimonadaceae bacterium, assembly GCA_035535975.1. Taxonomy (GTDB): domain Bacteria; phylum Gemmatimonadota; class Gemmatimonadetes; order Gemmatimonadales; family Gemmatimonadaceae; genus JAQBQB01. The sequence continues at coordinate 949 of DATLPC010000173.1, forward strand.
GGAGGAGCAACTCCTCCCGCACATCGCGTGGCAGGTGGGTGGCCGTGCGCTTGCGCATCAGCGCCGTCACCCGCATGGCGTCCCGACGCAACAACGCTTCCTCGATCTCTTCGAGGTAGCCGAGGAAACTTCGGAGCGCGTTGACTCCGCGACGGTTCCGTGCAGCCGGCTCAGTCACGGCGGACAAGACCTTCGAGAGAGTTTGGGCGTCGCATGGCTTTGGCCCACAGATCGCCGCGTTCGCGCAAGCGCGGGAGCACGGTATCGATGGTAAAGGCGAGTGGAGAAAGTTCTTCCGTCAGTTCGCTCCACAGCAGCGGAGTCGAAACGGTCGGCTGCGGTTGTGCGCGTACGGAATAAACGCCGGCCACGGTCTTTCCGCGAATGTTCTGCAGGAAGTCGACGTAGATCGTGCCCTTCGGTCTTGCCTTCACCCACCGCTCGGTCGTGGCAATGCGCGGCTTACGCGCGGCGACTTTCGTCGCGACGAGTTCCGCGATCGTTCGGGCGCCGGCATTCGGTACGCCCGGCGGCAGCGGCAGGACGATGTGGAGACCACTCGCCCCCGACGTCTTGGGAAGAGCGCGCAGCCCGAGCTCATCGAGCACCCGTTTGACCTCGTGCGCCACCTCGACGACGCGCTCGAACGGCGCGCGCGGGCCGGGATCGAGGTCGATGATCGTGTAATCCGCGAATTGAACCGACTGAACGCGCGAATGCCATGGGTCGATGGAGATCGCGCCCAACTGCACGACGTACAGCAGCGTCGCCAGCCCACCGCCAATCAGTCGTGGCTGCGTGGTAAGTCCTTCATCCGCCACCGACTCTACGCGAACGGACGGCGGTGGATTCGCCGGGGCGCGCTGCTGGTAGAACGCCTTTCCGCGAACGCCGTTGGGAAAGCGCTTCATGACGAGCGGCCGATCGGCGATGGCGGGTAGCAGCGCGGGCGCAACGCGCGCATAAAAGCGCATCACGTCGCCCTTTGTGTGTTTCGTCGAAGGAAAGAACACCTTTGCGAGGTTGGATACCTCGAGCTCGCCCCCCCCCGCGTCTGCCGGCAGCTCCAACACGCCGTCCTCGTCCGCGTTCTCCAACGCCTCGAGCTGGGTCGCTACACGCGCGGCGTCTCGCGTCGTGATGCCGGTGCGCGGTGGCGCGTACTCGGCGCGGGACCGCCGGCGCTTCGAAGTGCGTGTCGACGAGGCGACATGTCGCTCGGCGCGAACGCGCACCCGGCCGCTCGACGGGGTCGGAGACTGCGCCAGGGACGCCGGCTCGCGAACGACCTCGCGCGGTGGCTTGTCGTCGCGCACGCCGACAAATACGGGTTGGCGCAGCTTTCCGTCGGAGGTCCACTCATTGAACTTGATTTCGACGACGACCTTCGGCCGAGTCCAGTGCGGCCGCTCATTCGTGCGCGGCGACGTCGTAAAGGGCGACTCGCGGCGCTCGAGCCGCCGAAGGCGCGCGAACATGTCGCGCAAGGATGCGCCGCTGAAGCCGGTCCCGGTGTGACCGGCGTAAACCAGTTTGTCGCCGTCGTAATAGCCGAGTAGGATGGCGCCGATGTGCTCTCGCGAGTTGCGCGGTTCCGTCCACCCGCCGACGACGAACTCCTGCCGCTTCTCGATCTTGAGCTTGATCCACGACCGTGAGCGTCGCCCGGGCTCGTAGAGCGAATCGGCGCGTTTCGCGATCACTCCCTCCCATCCGTGCCGTCGCGCCTGGCGGAGCATCGCTTCTCCGTCTTCATCGACGTCACTGAGCCGCAGCGCGTTGGAACGACCCGGGGGTTGGAGGAGCGCGGCGAGATGCTTCCGCCGCACGCGCCACGGCTCAGTGACGAGCGATGTCTTGCCGTCGAGCAGGATGTCGAAGACCATCAACGCCGCCGGGGTGTCGAGTCGATGGGACTCGATCGCCGAGCTATCGGTGACGTGCATGCGCGACTGGAGCTCTTGAAAGCGAGCCGGCGTCTCGCCGCGCATGACGACGATCTCGCCGTCGACGATGAACTGTCGCTTTTTTCGTTTGGACAGCGCGAGGATGGCCTCGGCGACTTCCGGAAACTGCCGGGTCTTATCGAGTCCGTTCCGGCTGACCAGGCGTACTCGATTCTCGGCGGCAAACGCGAGAATCCGGATGCCGTCGTACTTGGGCTCAAATACCCAGGACCCGCCCGCAGGTAACCCGCTTCCGATGCTGGCGAGCATCGGGGTGAGGTCGGTCATGCGCTCTTTCGTTTCGCGGCCTTGCGCGGTGAGCGACGATGCGTCGTCCCGCGCTTCTTACCCATCTCGAGGCTTTCCTGAAGTCGAGTAATGAGGTCGACGACCTGCGTGCTCTCCCGCTCTTCGGGTTCCTCGACCTCGATCTTTTTCCCTTTCATCTTGGCGCGAATGATCTTCATGAGATTCGCGCGATAGTCGTCGGTGTATTTGGCTGGGTCGAAGCTGGTCGAAAGGTTGCCGACGAGCTGTTCGGCCATTTGCTGCTCTTGTGGTCGGACGCCGGCGTCGGTTGGGAAGCTGAATTCGCTGACGTCGACCAACTCGTCGGCAAAACGCATGATCTCGAGCACGAGCGCTTCGCCGATCGACTTGATGCCCGCGAGATGCAGCGAGTTGGTGCGCATCGTGATCTTGCCGATGCCAACGGTTCCGGTGTTCTTAATCGCCTCGCGCAGCAGCGCATATGCTTTTTCGCCGCCTTTCGCGGGGACGATGTAATAGGGCGTCTCGAAGTAGCGCGGATCGATCTCGCCCGAGGGAACGAAGTCGAGGATCTCGATCGTCTTCGACGATTCAATCGCCGCGGCCTTGAAATCTTCGTCGGTCAGGACGACGAACTTGCCCTTCGTATATTCGTATCCCTTGACGATGTCTTTCCAAGGGACTGTTTCGCCATCCTTTTGGCAAACGCGGTCGTAACGAATCGGCGACAAATCTTCTTCGTGTAACAGGCGAAAGCTCACGCGTTCTTTCGCTTGCACTGCCGAATGCAAGCGCACCGGGATGTTCACGAGCCCGAATGTCAGGGCGCCGGTCCACAGTGGTCGCATCGTCGCTCCGTGATGCAGGTGAGGCGTCGCGAAATCGACGCCGGTTATGCACTTCGGAAGGAGCGGTTTGCAACAGTGGTGCTATCAACAGTCTGTCCACATCTCGATGTGGACACGTTGATTTCTTCGCGCGCGTTGGAGTGCGGCGACGACGCATCGAAATAACCGTCATGCACATCTGTCCACACGCATTCTCCACACGATTCGACCTGGGCTACGCGATGAAAGAGCGCGGAGTTAGCGCGTTATCGACAAATCTCCACAATCGCTATCCACAAGAGAGACAACGACTTATGGAAAACTTCACTATTGCGCTTTGAATTTGGGTTTTCTAGGTTGCCGTCCCCGCCAACGGAACGGGCGGAGACGCGGTCGGTGAGCGTCTCGCTACCACGCGGTGGCCTTCGCACTGACAAACGCTCTCTCGACTCTCATGCATCTCGTCAGCTGCCCTCCTCCGACGCCGCACGAACCACTCGAAGCCGCACCGCAAACGGCGTTGCTGATGGATCACGCGGAAGGCGAGCGGTGGGATGGCTTTTGGTCGGCCGACTCGTACGTGCTGCGGTGCACTCGACGCGGCGGCGAAGTCGAATGGTACATGTTGGCGGACGATGCCGAGCTCGCGGCGCAGCACCCCGCGGAAACTCGCTCGCCGCCGCGGAACGGCGGAAACGGAACCGCGACTGACGCGCGCTCGCGCGTCAACGTGGTGGTAGCGCGGTCGCCGAATGGCCACCGCATGTTGGTGGGGAGCGGACGGCGTTCGACCCGATGATTAGAACGTTCTTATGCGCTGGCTTCGGGCAACAGCTCGAGCTGGGCCGTTCGAAGGTCGACGGTGCGTCGCGCGGCCTCATACAACCAATCGAAGCTTGCGTCGAGTCTCGGGTCACCACCGGCGGCGTCTCTCGCGAGCATGAAATGGCTGTAGAGTCGCGACTCGACGCGCGCGGGCTCGCCGTGGACGCGGAAGAGCAGCAGCTCCGTCGCGGCCTCGGTCAAGTGGAACAGGGTGAAGAGAAAGAAGCGGAGTCTGTTTTGCTCCGCGGCATCGGCCGTGGCGACGATTGCGTCGTCGCGCGCTGGACGATCCTCTCGAATCGACGCGATGATCTCCATCGCGTGCTCGAGGCCGGACGGTCCGGCGCCGCGCAACACGTGCGTCCAGAGCTCGACAACGCGTCGCAGCAGGACGAGGTCCCAGCGACTGTCATCCTCGCTGCGCGGGAAGAGCAGCGGTTCGTAGGCCTTCAGCCATTGCCGGAACTCGGTCTGTTTGTTTCCGAGCTGGGCCAGGCCGGCGAGCAGCAGCGTTCGATACAGCACGGCGACTCGCTCGGAGGGGTCGACCGGCAAAGCGGCGGTGAGAACGAACGCACGATCGGCGCCGGCCTCGATGTGCGCGGCGCGTTGCGACCGCTGTTCGGTGGAGAGGAGGGCCGTCGGCGACGCGGCCCCCTCGAAGTCGAGCCACTCGCTCGCGGCGATGGCATAAGCGCCGGCGAGTGGAACGACGAAATCCGGCAGCGTCTCGGTCGCGGCAGGCGGCTCGCCGTTGCACAGGCGCGTCAACACGCTCATGGCGTAGCGAACGGTGCTCGCCCGGTCCTCCGGCGTGACAACCTTGACCGCCCAATGGCGATCGAGGTTCTCGAGCGGATTGACCGGCGGAACCGAGGGAAGTGTCATGGTGAGAAGTGTATGGCGGGTCAGGCTCGGCTGCCCGTCACCATCTCGGATATAGCACAAATACACGGCCGCCGCACCGTCAAGCGGATGCGGCCAAGCTGGAAACCCCGGAAAGCGCGATGAGCATCGAGCCGAACGCCCGTCGGCGGCTGCTCCTCGTTTGCGCCACGTCGCGGGATCCGCAATTGGTAAACGACCTCAGACAAGTGCTCGAGGAAGACCCGATGTCTTTCGTTCCGAGTGCCGACTTGCTGCGCGAGATCGCTCTCTGCGCGGCCTGCACCCAGGACGTACCTCCCGCCGGACGAGCGGGACTTTGCGACGCGCACCGTGCGCGTTGGAATCTCGAGGCGTGCATGGCCGACGTCGGCGAACCTGCCGATGGAAGCTCGCTGCAGCGCCTCGTTCATGGCGTGCTCACGTCGCCGGATGGCGGAGCGCAACTGTTGTCGGCCTTCGACCGGCAGCGCCGCGCTCTCCGAATGGTGATGGAGGCGCACGCGCGGGGCGCCGTGATGCTGCCCGACAGCATCGCGCGCACCGTGGAGCGGGCGTGCGCAAGCGGCCCGCGTTTTCTCAGCGGCGGCACTCGGTCCGCCGTGCAACAGGCGAGCTGACGTCGCCGGAGGGTTGGCGCATGATTCAGGTGAGATGCGAAGGCGGCGAGTGCAACGGCCTTACGGTCAAGGTCGAGCCGCAGCCGACGTATTACGAAGTGATCGATCCGCGTGATCCCGGACGCCGGGACTATTACATCCTGGAAGTGAGTCCGACGGGCGCGCGGCTGGTTCCCGAAGCAACCGCGGAGTGGCGCGCGCGAGTCTGACCAGCGACGCCATCACGCGAGGTTTTCGTAGTCCTCGATCGTCCACTCGACGACATCGGCCTCGAGCCATCCGTCGTCGGCGACGATCGCGCCCATGTACTCGAGTTGTTGAACGACGGCGCGCACTCGGCGCAGCACCGCCGACAGCGGTTCGCGCGTGCCACGCAATTGAACGACGTACCCGCGCAGCACGCGCCGAAAGGCCGCGCGCGCCGCGTGTGCGTCCCTGATGCATTGCCGAGCCTCGAGCACCGAGCGGCGAACCTCGTCGGTCCAGTCCACGAGGAGGTTGTGTCTCGCCATGAGCGCCAACTGCTCTTTCTCGACGGCGCAGGCTCGTTGGTACATCGTCGCGGCGCTTTGAATCTCCGGAGAAATTCCGGTGCTAACGTCTCGCGCGACTGCCTGGTGTTGGAAGCCCAACGTGCACCCTCCGCTCGTGGCGAACCAGGGACCGGCCGAACGCGCACATAATCGATCAGTCGAGTAAATCGCGCAAGTGCCTGCCGGATCGAAGGCTAGGGCTCCTGGTTGGTCTGCTCCGGCGGCGTGGCCACGCCTTCTTCTTCCCGTAACGTCTCAACGACCTGGGCGCGCTCGTCGACTTCCGCCGGCGACATGACGATGGGGACGGGGATCTCATCGTTCGGATCGGGAAGGTCCCGTGGCGCCTCAGTCGCCCGCGTCGCCGGCTGAGTCGTCGCTTCACTTGGCTCTTCGGGAGCTCTTTCATCGCCGCGCGGTGCGTCCGTCATCGCTTGCTCCTTGAGGTGGATTTTCGCCTCAGGGAGGTGCACTACTCGTACCGGACCCCCGCGTCGCGCAAACGTCGCACGGCGATTTCGAGAATCTCGGGTTCGGCGATCAGTGAGACGCGGAAAAATCGCTCGCCGCCCGGCCCAAAGGCATTCCCTGGAGTGACCACGACTTCCGCGCGGTCGATCAAGTGCTCAGTCCATTGCTGGGCACCAAAGCCACTCGGCACCGGCAGCCATGCGAACATCGATCCGCGCGGTGGGTCGCTCTTCCATCCGAGCGAACGAAGTCCGTTGAATAGTGCATCGCGTCGCGCCGAGTATCGGGCCACAACCGGCGCCTCGAGATCGGCGGCATGGTCGAGAGCATATGCGCCGCCGGCCTGGATGGCCGCCGGCGTGCCGTAGCCTACGTTCGTGCGAACGGCGTAGAGCGCTTCGATGACCTCCCGTCCGCCGACCGCGAAGCCGAGTCGCGATCCGGCCATGTTGAAGGTCTTGGAGAAGGAGTGAAACTCGATCGTGCACTCTTTCGCTCCGGGAACCTGGAGCGCGCTCGGCGCGACAAAACCATCGAACGTCAGCTCGCTGTAGGCGAGATCAGAGAGGAGCAGGATTCCATACTCGCGGCAGAGCGCGACGGCGTCGTGATACAAATCCAGTGGAGCGACTGCACCCGTCGGGTTGTGCGGGTAGTTCAGGACGAGGAGCCGAGCGCTCCGCAGAACCTCCGACGGGATGTCGCGAAGGTCCGGGACGAACCCGCGTTCAGAGCGGAGGGGCATGAGGTAGGTCTTTCCACCCACGAGCCCGGTCGCCCGTCCATGGACGGGGTAATAGATGTCAGGAACGAGCGTAATGGTCGTCTCGTCGGCGAAGGCGAGCGTGGCGTGGGCGATTCCTTCCTTGGCGCCGCTCAGGCAGAGGGCCTCGGTCGCCGGATCGACATCGACGCCGAATCGCGCTCTCATGTACCTGACGACCGATTCGAGGAAGGGCTTGGTACCCCGAAAGGGTGGATAGCCGTGGGTCGACGGGTCGGCGTAAGCCTTTGCGATAGCTTCGACTATGGATGGCGGAGTCGGCTGGTCGGGATTCCCCATCCCCAGGTCGATGAGGTCGGCGCCTCGCGCCCTGGCCTTGGCCTTCAGCGTGTCCAGCCAAGCGAAGACGTAGGTGGGAAGCTCGGTCAGTCGCCGAGTGGGAACGAGCCGTGCGGTCGGAAGGCCGGCGGCGGAGGTCCGAAGAGAGGCTGTACTGCTCATCGTCTTGTCGACTCTGGTTGCCGTATGTCCGACGAGCGCAGGGATCGCGCCCGTATCCAGGTGTACACGACCGACGCGCTGATGGGGCAAAAGTCGGCGCCACGGACGGGGTTGCGGAAGCCAATTAGATGATTATCTATGTATCTGACGCCTCAGGAGCGCGGTAGTTCCGTGGACGCCGATCAGTTTCAGCGTATCGCAAAGGCCCTCGCCGACCCGCGCCGCTTCGAGATCCTGGAGCATATAGCTCAACAGGGCGAAGTCGGCTGCCAACGGCTGTGCGGCTGCTTTCCAGTGCGGCAAGCGACAATCTCGCACCACCTGAAAGAGCTGGCGAGCGCAGGACTGGTCGAGTCCCGACGTGACGGGCAGTTCGTGTATTACCGTACGAGACCCGCGGTCCTCGAGGCGTACATGGCGGAGCTTCGGAGGCGGACCGAACTAGTGACGTCCGCCGAGTCGCGCGCAGTCCCCCGCCGAAAGGCGGCTGGGTAGGCGCGACTCGACGACGCGGCGCCGATTGCTGCGACATGGCGTGTATCGAAACGACGGAATGGACAAAAGGGCTGGCGCCCTCGGGCGCCGGGGGTGAGCGATGTACTCGACAGGCGACGATCGCGACCTGCTGGATCTTTATATCGAAGAACTGCGTGGTGAGCCGGTGCTCACGGCGCAGCAACAGAAAGAGCTCGCCCGTTCGATGCGGCGGGCGACGAACAACGAAGCGCGCGAGCAGGCACGGTCCGAACTGATCCGAGCCAACCTCCGGTTCGCCTTCTCGGTAGCGAAGCAATACCAGAATCGCGGCGTGCCGTTGGGTGACCTGGTCAGCGAGGCCAATGCCGGACTCGTCCGCGCGGCGGACAAATACGATCCGGACGTCGGCGTGAACTTCATCAGCTACGCCGTCTGGTGGATTCGCCAGGCCCTGCACTCGGCTGTGCAGCGTCAGGGACGCACGGTTCAGGTTCCGTTGAACCGCGCGGCGGACTTGTCGCGCGTTTCCCGGGCGCAGGAAGTGCTGCGCCAGAAGTTGTCGCGCGAACCGTACGAGGAGGAAATCGCCACGGTGGCGAACCTGTCGCTCGACGTCACTCGTGGGCTCGTGGCGCTGCTCCAGCCGACGCGATCGCTCGATGAGCCGGCTATCTCCGGCGACGCGGGCAGGACCTTTGGGGAGACGCTGGTCCTCGATCGAGGTGAAGACGAAGACGTGCTACCCGGTGGCGTGGAGAGCGACTCGCGGCGGGAAGCAATCGCGCGTGCCCTCGAGGTGTTGGCACCGCGCGACCGGCGCGTGTTGACGTTGTACTTCGGCCTCGAAGGCAACCGGCCGATGACGCTTCAGGAGATCGCCCGCGAGCTCAACGTGACGCGGGAACGGGTGCGCCAGCTTCGCGATCGCGCGCTCAAGCGGCTGCGAGAGAGCGACACGGCGGACGTCCTGCGCGACGGTATGGCCGCGTAGGGTAGGTCTCGCGGTAGGTCTCGCGGGAGGAACGCCGCGGTGAATTCGGGATCTAGCCCGGGTTCCCCGCGGCGTTCACATTTTACGAACTCTCCCACTCACCTACCGCCGGGACCTGATGCCAGAACTTGCACTGCGGCCGCGCTCCGCTACGGAGCTGGTCGACGCCGCGTTTCAGGTCTACCGAAGGGCGCCTCTGCAGTTCATGGTCGCGCTGGCTGTGGTGTACGTTCCCTCGCTGGTGCTCCGGCTGGTGTTCGACATCAACATCGATCCGGCGAACATACCACCGCCGTCGACACTGGCGACGTTCGCGATCATTGGATTCGCGACCTATGCCATCGCCGGCGGCGCGATCAGCGTTGTAGCGCGCGACGTCTACCTCGACCATCCGGTCAGCGTCGCGGAGGCCTACCGGATCGTGGCGACTCGACTCGTGACATTGGTTCTGGTGAGCGTCGTCACCGTCGTGCTGATGACGATCAGCGCGATGCTGCTGCTCCTGCCGGCGCTCTACGTCATCGCTCGTTTCGTTGCCGTCCGACAGGCGGTTGTCCTGGAAGATGCGGGGACGGGGCGCGCGCTCTCTCGATCGTCGGCGCTCACCGTTGGCCTGAAGATGCACGTTCTGGGGACGTTAGCCTTGATGTGTGTATTGGTGATCGCGGTCAACGTCGGGGCTGGTTTGTTGATCAACCTCATCCCGAGCCGCGTCATCATGAACGTGCTTTCGACGGCCCTCTCCGTCGTCGTCGGCCCCATTCTCGGCATCACGGAGACGGTGCTCTACTACGATTTACGCATTCGCCGGGAAGGGTTTGACCTGGAGTATCTCGTCGGCCAGCACGCTCAACCGCCGGCCGGCTCGGCGGACGTCGCGCTCTGAACGGTGACGCTCGCCGTGCCCCAAGCAGTGGCCGACGGTTGGACTGCGAAGCAGATCCACGACACCGTGGCCGCGATCGCACGCCAGGCCGCGTATGCCACTCCGGTGCGCCGAACGTTGCTCGGCCGGTTCTTGCGGTTCCTCGGCGATGAGCTTCGCGACCTCATTCAGTTGCTTGGCGGATGGCACAACGCACGCGTCGTCGTAATCGTCGCCGTGGCGCTTCTTGGGCTCGCGATCGTGGCCCGCATAGTCGTGGGACGACGCATCGAGCTTCGCCGGCAAACCGCGGGCAGTCTCCAAATCGTTGGCTCGTCACGTCGCGACTACTGGTCCCTCGCCACCGAGTTGGAGCAACGGGGTGATTTCGTCGGCGCGTCGCACGCTCTCTATCTCGCCGTGCTCGACACACTGGCTCGTGGCGGCGGCCTGACCTTCCACACGTCGAAGACGGTTGGCGACTACGTTCGCGACCTCAAACAGCGCCGGTCGCCGTGGCTCGAGCCATTTCGGGAATTCGGGCGTCGATTCGAGCGCGACGTATTCGGCGCCGAGCCGGCGAGTGCATCGACCTACCAGAGTTTGACCAAGCTGGCCACATTCGCGAGAACGGCGCGGGCCGCATGACGGCTGTCGCGCGGCCGCCTAAGAAATGGACCGCGACGTGGGTCCTCGGTGCGCTGGGGATCGTTGTCGTCGCCGTCGCATTGCTCACGCCGGAGGAGGCAGGGACGAACGGGCGGGACATGAGCACGTTCTCTACCGGTCCCGGCGGCGCCGGCATCGCTTTCGAGCTGGCCGAACGAATGGGATGGAAGCCGGAGCGGCGGCTCGACCCATTGGATTCGACGGCGGGCGCGCGGCGCGTGGACGTCGTGCTCGCTCCGTCGGTGGCGCTGGGTTCGCATGAAGTGCATCGCTTGCTCGAGAACGCGCGCGCCGGCGGCGGTCTGATCGCGTCGCTCGATGGCGACGATGAGCTGGCCGATTCGCTCGGAGTCGAGGGAGGGAATGGCGCCGCGTTGCTCGACGCCACGGCTACCGACTGTCCGGACGATCGCGTCTCGGCGGCGCGCGCCTTCATCAGCATTCCTCCCGACGCACGGGAGGTGGAGGCGCCAAAGCATGCTAGCGGCGCGGTTACCACTCTGTTGTCGGCGAACCGTACGCGCGTCGGTGCTCCGATGAGCGGGGCGATTGGTTTTCCGCTTGGCGCGGGGCGCGTCGTCGTCGTTGGATCGTCGTCGGTCTTCTCGAACGCGGCGATCAGGTACTGTCGGTGGGACGCTGATCTCGCGGTCGCGCGAATGTTCGCGTTCGTCCGGCTGGCGAACGACGCGCATCCCGTATTGATATTCGACGAATACCACCACGGGTACGGGGTACACGGCGGCAGCCTGCGCGCCGCGACTGCGTATCTCGGTCGGACGTCGTCCGGGCACTTTCTCGTTCAGGCGCTCGTGGCAGGGTTGATTCTCTTGCTGGCCAAGGCGCCGCGGCCACTGCTGCCACGCGAGGCGGCGCAAATCCAGCGCCGCTCACCGATCGAGCATGCCGACGCGCTGGGGCGGGCGTTCGAGGATGTCGGCGCGACGCGCACGGCAACGGCGCGGCTACTGGGAGGTGTCCGTCGCCGCGTTGGGCGCGCGGTTGCCGTGTCGTTGGGCGCGACGGACGACGAATTCTTGACGCTCGTCGAGCGAACCAATCCGCGACTGTCGGATTCGGTGCGCCAGGTGCGAAGCGCCCTCGATCAACCGGTCGTGCCGCAGCAATTCAGTCTCGCCGGAACCGCGCTCGACAAAATCGAGCGCGCTCTGACGAGAGACGAAACTCCCTCACCACGGACATGACACTGACGATCGAAGACGGCGCGGCGATGATTCGACGCGTGCGCGATGCGGTGGCGACACGCGTCATCGGGCAGAACGAAGTCATCGAGGATGTGTTGGTCGCGTTTCTCGCGCGCGGACACGTGTTGATCGAAGGCGTGCCGGGGACGGCGAAGACATTATTGGTCCGAACTGTCGCCGACGCGATGGCCGTTCGATTCTCGCGAATCCAGTTCACGCCCGATCTGATGCCGGCGGACGTTACCGGGGTTGCGCTCTATCGCGACCCGGTTCGGGGCTTCGAGTTTCAACCGGGTCCGGTGTTCACCGATCTGCTGCTCGCCGACGAGATCAATCGGGCGCCGGCGAAGACCCAGGCGGCGCTGCTCGAGGCGATGGCCGAGCGGCAGGTGACGGCCGACGGCGTCGCGCATCCGCTGAGCGATCTGTTCATGGTGCTGGCGACGCAGAATCCCGTCGAGCACGAAGGAACGTTTCCTCTTCCCGAGGCGCAGCTCGACCGGTTCCTGCTCAAGATCCTCATCGACTATCCGGCGTTGGACGCGGAGCTGGCGATGCTTGGGTTGCACGAATCGGGCTTTGATCCGGAACGCGGCGGCGCGACCCGGATCGTCGACGCCGTGCTGACGGCCGACGAAGCGCGCGGCTGTCGGGCACTCGTGGACGCCGTTCACGTGGCGCCGGAAGTTCGCGAGTATATCGCGTCGATCGCGCGAGCGACGCGACAGGACAGCGCGTTGGTGCTTGGGGCGTCGCCGCGGGCCAGTGTTGCCCTCCAACGCGCGGCCCGTGCGGGCGCTGTCATCGAGGGGCGCGACTACGTCACGCCGGATGACGTCAAGGCGAGGACGCTGTCCGTGCTTCGCCATCGCGTCATCCTCGCGCCGGAGCTCGAGGTCGAAGGACGTTCCGCGGACGACATTCTCGGCGGGATTCTCTCTCGAGTGGTCGCGCCGACCTGATGTCGCGAAGCGAGGCCGAGACGCGACGCCGGCGTCTCTTGCCGACCGTCTTTCCAACGCCGCGTGCAGCTGGGGCGGTGCTGGCGCTGTCGCTGCTTTGGCTGATTCCACGAGCCGGAGCTTTTTTGGCTGTCGCGGGGCTCGTCGCTGTCGCGGTTTGTGTCATCTTCGACTACCTGCGTTTGCCGAAACGGACAGATCTCTCGATACAACGCCAGCTCCCCGAAACGCTCGGCTTGGGCGACACCGCGGCGATCGAATACCGACTCGAATCGAGCTGGCTCTGGCCCATTCACGCGCAGCTCTTCGATCGATTGCCGGCCGGCCTGGCCGGCGCGCTCTCGACCGAACCATTCGCGATCGGGCCGAGCTCCGGCGTGGCGATAACCGTCGAGGCGACGGGCGCGTCGCGCGGAACGTGGACGTTCGGCGATCTCGCCGCGCGCGTAGTCGGCCCGCTTGGCTTGCTGGCGCGGATCATCGTCGCGCGCTCCACTCCGCCGCAAGCAGTGATCGTCGTGCCGTCGCTGACGAATATCCGACGTTTCCGGTTGTTGGCGATGCAACAACGGTTGAGCGACGTCGGGGTTCGCGCGTTGAAGCGGCGCGGGGAAGGGAACGCGTTCGCCGGCCTGCGCGATTACGTGCCGGGTGACGACCCGCGATTCGTCGATTGGAAAGCGACGGCGCGCCATGGGCGGTTGATCAGCAAGGAGCACACGATCGAGCGGTCGCAGGTCGTGATCTCGATGATCGACTGCGGCCGCGCCATGACTCAACTGGCCGGGGCCTACTCGCGACTCGATCACGTGTTGTCGGCGGCGCTCGTTTTGAGCGACGTGGCGGCGACGAGCGGCGATCGCGTGGGGCTGATCGCGTTCGACGACGCGATCCGCGCCGTCGTCTCGCCGCAGCGTGGGCGAGCGGCGCTTCGATCGCTGCGCACGGCGATCAGCGGTCTCGAGGCGCGCGTTGTCGAGCCGGATTACGCGGCGGCGTTCCGGGTGCTCGCGACATCGCAGCCGCGGAGGGCGTTGATCGTCTTCTTCACCGACGTGATCGATGTGCGCGCCGCGCGAAGCCTCGTCGCTTTCGCGACGCGGGCGGGCCGGCGGCACGCTGTGGTGGTGGTGGCGATCGAAAATGACGCGTTGATCGAGGCGTCGCGTCCGAAGAGCGTCGGCGCGACGGCGCTGTACCGATCCGCGGCGGCTGAAGAGCTCGTGCGAGAACGAGCGGAAGCCCTGGCGCGAATGCGCGGCGCAGGTATCGCCGTGCTCGATGTGTCACCATCGCACATGGCGACGGCCGTGGTCAATCGCTATCTGGAGATCAAGGCGCGCGGCCTTCTGTAGGCGCGGAGTCGGCGAGACCGAGCAGTGACGTGGAGGGCTGAACCGGCATCGCGATAGTAACGGGCACCTCCGCTTGCGCGCGCGGGAGTCCACCGCGCAGATAGGAGATGAGCGCGAGAAGCGTCGTGGCCGACACCATCAGCTTGAGCCAGAGCGGCCACGTCGGAATCGGCGACACCATTCCCTCGAGCGAACCAGCAAATACGAGGAGAAGACTCGAGGCGGCGATCAGACGCATTGAGCGTCGGCTGTTCGCGGCGAGCGCCTCGCGACGGGTCATATCGCCGGGGAGCAGTAAGCCCGAAGCGATGAGAAGGCCGGCGCCGCCGGCGATGCAAATCGCCGAAAGCTCGAGCACTCCGTGCGGCGCCACGAAGGCGAGCAGCAGAGAGATGATTCCCTTCGACTGATACAGCCCAAACACTCCGCCAAGGGAAATGCCGTTCAGCATCAGCAGGAGGAGCGTTCCGATCCCCGCGGTGATGCCGAACGCGAAGGCGGCGAAGGTGACCTGAACGTTGTTGGCGATGATCTGACTCGCCATTACCGGGCGGAAGACTTCCGGATCGGGGATGTAGCCCTTGTGCGTGCGAGCGCGCTCGACCCCTTGCTCCGCCCGATCGAGCATCGTGGTCGGAATGAAGGTCGGAGCGACGGAGGGATCACGAACGACCGCCGTGTACGAGATCGCCGCCGGAACGAACAAGAATGCGGCGGCGAGGAGAATGGGCACGGCCGAACGCCGGACTTCGGTCGGAACGTCAATCGCGACGAAGCGCAGAATCTCGCGAATGGTCTGTCGCCGCTCGCGATAAAGGAGGTTGTGCGCGCCGGCCACCAAACGGCCGAGATAGAACAGTTCGGTGCCGCCGCCGTCTTTGGCGGCGGTGGTCAGGCGCGCCAAATCCGAGGTCAGCGCGCGATACTCCTCGACGAACTCGCGAACGCCCGACTCTCCGAGCGACGACAGGCCGCGGCGCTGCGCCGTGGAGAGACGCGAGGCAAAGGCGATCCAACGCGGCGATCGTGTGGTAACGAGCGCGTACCGCTCTCGGCTCGCGCCCGTCGACCCGCGCGCCGCTGCTCCTCCCTCTCGGGCTTGACGCTCAGCGGCGTGCAATCGCGAAAGGCGCGCGGCGTCGCCCGTTCCGTCGTCGGGAAGCTGGTGTGCGAGACGGCGGGCGACCTGGTCGGTGAGTTGGCGCCGCCGTTCGACGTCGAGACTGTTGCGCCGCGCGGCCCAGCGATCGAGAAGTTGGAACTCCGCGTCGGTGAGCTGTGCCGAGAGGTGGACGGGGGTGGCCGGCGCGGAAGCGAGCGACGACGCGGCGGGTGGGGCGACCGGCTGTCGCATGAGCGATTCGCGGACGACGATCGTGCCGGCGACAATGTCGCCCAACCGCTTGCCGGACTTTGAAAACGCGATCGAGCCGATGCCGACGAGGTAGGTGAAGATCGGTTGCAGGTCCACGATGCGCATGAGGTTCCGCACGGC
>DATLPC010000174.1:0-4534 GCA_035535975.1 Gemmatimonadaceae bacterium
AGCACCTCGCTCAGCACTGCGTTTGGCCAATGAGCCGACGCCGACTCCACCGGTGAGGTGTTGAACGCCGCGGCCTCCCAGCGCTGCACGATGCCGTCGTGCAGCGGACCCACGGCAATGTGGGGAAGCTCGGCGTAGAGAAACGGAATCGCGACGAGTGGGAGCCAGTCGGCGACGGTCCCCGCCCGACGGCGAACCGCGAGCATCGAAACGACGATCAGCGCCGCGAGATGAAGGGCGGCAACCGTGCCGGAATCGCGGGTCGTCGCCCACGTCATGATCGCCGGCACCGACGATATCGCCAAATACGCGGCAAGAATCTTGATGGCTGGCGGGCTCTCGCGCTCGTGTAGCGCGTCGTTCGGCGTGGACATCACGGACTACATTCGCCAAGTGTCACTCGAAATCCTCTCGGTCAACTCGTCTCGGGATCTCCGCCGTTTCATCGATCTGCCATGGCGGATCTATAACCAGGCCGACCATCCACAGTGGGTTCCCCCACTGCGCATCGCCGTCCGCGATGCGCTCGACCACAAATCGAATCCATTCTATAGAACCGCGGATCGCCAATTGTTTCTCGCCATGCGAGATGGCAACGCTGTCGGCCGCATTGCCGCGATCGAGAATCGCGCGCATAACGAGTTCCACAACGATCGGGTCGGGTTCTTTGGCTTCTTCGAGTGCCGAGAAGATCAGGAGGCGGCGGACGCATTGTTCACTGCCGCCGAAGGCTGGCTGCGCGCACGTGGTCTCGACACGATGCGCGGGCCAATGAACCCATCCACCAATCACGAGTGCGGACTTCTCGTAGGCGGTTTCCAGTGGCATCCCATGATCATGACAACATGGAACCCGCCCTACTATGCCAGCCTCGTGGAAAACGCGGGATTCACCAAAGCCAAGGATCTGCTGGCCTATTTCTTCCCGGCGGAGGGCCCGCGTGCGTTCCAGCTTCCTGACCGCGTTCGCCTGCTCGCCGAGCGCGCGTTGCGAGGTAAGACGCTCACGTTCCGCGAGCTCGATCTGAAGAATTTTGCGCCGGAGGTCGATCGGTGTTGGGAGATCTACAACTCCGCATGGGAGTCGAATTGGGGGTTTTTCCCGATGTCGCGCGAGAGCTTCCTCCACGAAGCGCAAGTGCTCAAGTACATCGTGAACCCTCGGTTCGCCTTGATGGTCGAGGTCAACGGTGAACCAGCGGGCTTTTTGATCATCGTTCCCGATTTTCACCACGCGTACAAGGCGATCGGCAACGGCCGTCTGCTGCCGACCGGCCTATTCAAGTTGCTTCGGGCAAAACCACGTTTGCGCACCGGTCGCATCATGATCCTTGGCGTAAAAGCGGAGTACCGTCAACGCGGCATTTTCGCGCTGTTCGTCGACGCGATGTTCAAGCGGGCCAAGGAGCATGGACTGATCGGCGCGGAAGCCTCATGGATTCTCGAGGACAATGACAAGCTCAATCGTCCGCTCGCGGCGCTCGGGGCGGAGGAGTATCGGCGGTGGCGGATCTACGACCGTCCCGTGGCGGCCCAAACGATGGGTGTTCTCCGATGAACATCTTCCGGAAGTGCGACGACTATACGTTGGCCCGTGAGACCCAGGCGGCAGGTCTCTATCCGTACTTCGTTCCGATCGAAGAATCGACGGCAACGGAGGCGCGCATCGGCGGCGATTGGAAGATCATGGTGGGATCGAACAATTATCTCGGACTCACGCATCATCCGGCGATCCTGGCCGCCGCGCGAGCCGCGCTCGTGAAGTACGGAAGCGGATCCACCGGAAGCCGGCTGCTGAATGGAACGCTGGCACTGCACGAGCGGCTAGAGGAACGGCTCGCGCATTTCTTTCACAAAGACGCGGCGCTCGTCTTCACCACGGGCTATCAGGCCAACCTCGGCGTCATCGCCGCGTTGATCGGCCGCGACGACCACGTGTTCCTCGACCGGCTCGATCATGCATCGATCGTCGATGGCGCGAAGCTCTCGTACGGCCACGTCCATCGTTATCCGCACAGCGACGCAAACGTCCTCGCGCGACAGCTTGCAGGCTTCTCGGACGATACGGGGAAGCTCGTCGTGACCGACGGCGTCTTTTCGATGGAAGGCACGGTTGCGGATTTGCCGGCGATCGTCGCGGCGGCGAACGCGCATCACAGCGCGGTCCTCGTCGATGAGGCGCACGCGGTCGGCGTCTTTGGACCCACCGGCGCCGGCACAGCCGAGCATTTCGGGGTGTCCGACCAAGTCGATCTGATCATGGGAACATTCTCGAAGTCGCTCGCGTCGGTTGGCGGCGTTGTCGCGGGAGACGAATCGGTGATTCATTGGCTGCGTCACCACAGTCGCGCGCTGATCTTTACGGCAAGCATGCCACCGGCATCGGTCGCCGGAGTGCTCGCCGCGCTCGACATTATCGAGCGGGAACCGGAGCGACGCGCGCGACTATGGGCCAACACCACGCGCGTTGCCACGACCCTGCGTGCGCTTGGCTTCGATATCGGCGACTCGCACACACCAATTATTCCCGTCGTCGTTGGTGATCTCGTTCGCACGCTTCAGCTCTGGCGAGCACTATTCGACGACGGCGTGTTCACGCACCCGATCGTTCCGCCGGCCGTCCCTCAGACATCCTGTCGGCTGCGCGTTTCCATGTCGGCCGAGCACAGCGACGAGCAGATCGACCGCGTGCTCGGCGCGTTCGACCGTGTCGCGCGCCTGATGGCCGCGGCGTAGGCCGCATGAAAGTCGCGCTCGTGTGCGACTGGTATCATCCGCGTATTGGCGGGATCGAGCTGCATCTGCAGGATCTGGCACAACGGCTCGCCGGCGAGCGTCACGAGGTCGTCGTCATCACGCCGACTCCGGGCCCGAGTGTCGTCGACGGCATACGCGTCCGACGTATCGACGCGTCGCGTGTGCCACGCTTTGGGTTCATTCATACGCGTGGCGGCGTTCGAGCGCTTGGTGACGCGCTCCTCGACGAGCGCGTCGACGTCGCACATTGTCACGTGAGCATCGTGTCGCCGGCGGCGCTCGGCGGCGCGATCGAGGCCGGGCGTCGCCGAATCCCGGTGCTGCTCACGTTTCATTCGGTGGTGCCGCACACGCAAATGCTGGCGCGTGCCGCGAGGGTTGTCTTGCGCACGGACAACTGGAACGCGCGGTTCTCTGCCGTGAGTGAGCGCGTCGCGCGCGGCGTGCGACCGATCGCCGGCGCTCGGTCGTTGGCGATTCTGCCAAACGGTGTCGACGTCGACTTCTGGCGCGTCGATCCGAAGCCGAATCGCGGTGGCCCGATCGAGCTGATCAGCGTCATGCGTCTCAACGCGAAGAAGAGAGCACTCGCGCTCGTAGAAATCGTCAACCGGATCCGTGCGATGCTGCCGCGCGGTGAACGCGTACGCTTGCGAATCGTTGGCGACGGGCCACAGCGTGCGAGGCTCGAGCGCTCGATCGCGAGCTCCGGGCTCGAACGCGAGATCCAACTGTTGGGCCAGCGGAGCCGCGAGGAGATTCGTCGGCTCATGTCCGAGAGCGATTTGTTCGTTCTGCCGGCGGTTCGCGAGTCATTCGGGCTCGCCGCGCTCGAGGCGCGATGCGCCGGGCTGCCGGTCATCGCGATGGCAGAGTCCGGGGTCGCGGAGATCGTGCGCCATGGTCGCGAAGGAATGCTCGCACGATCCGATCTCGAGATGGCGAGACACGTCGTCGCGCTGTCGCGCGACGCACCGCGGCGACTCGCGATCGCCGACCATAAACGCCGAAGCACGCCGCCGTACGATTGGCCCCGCGTCGTCGACGCCCACGTCGCACTCTACCGAGAGGCGATCGCGCTCCGCGAAAGTGTGTGAGCGGAGATGAACACATAGCCGATCCCCGCCGATGGCAGCAGGAAGCAGAGATGTTCGACAACGGCGAGCGTCAGCGCCTGTTCGGGAGATAGCCCCAAGTATCGGTACGCGAGAAAGACACTCGCTTCGTACGTCCCCAGGTTGCCCGGCGCGGACGGGATCATCGTACCGAGGATGAGCGCAGCGAGAACGAGAAGCGTGCCGCCGATCGAGATCTGCACGCCGAACGCCTGTTGGATCGCGACGAGCGCCAACCCTTCGACGGCCTTCATCGTAACCACACACGCCAGCGCCGTGAGCGCCCGGCGCCATCGCCGAAGGATCTCGAGCTCGCGCGCCCACCGTGATGCCACGAGGAGCGCGATGAACCAAACACCGACGACGATCGACGCGGTCGTCACACCGGCTTTCATCCAAACCGGAAGCGGCAGGAGCATGGCGACGAGCAAGAAGAGGCTGACCTTCGTCACGCCCTCGCCGAGCTGATCGAGCGCCAACACCGACAACGCCCCGCGCTGCGTTGTTCCGCCGCGACGCATCAACACTACGATGCTCGACGCGTGTCCGCCGCCGAACGGTACGGTGTTCATCAGTGACGACGCCGTGGCGACGATCTCGAACATCCGAGAATAGCTGATCGGCGCTTCGCTCGCGGGAAGAATGGCCCGCCAAAAAGCGGCC
>DATLPC010000175.1:0-65433 GCA_035535975.1 Gemmatimonadaceae bacterium
GGCCACGGCGGCCGTCGCGGCCGGAGACACACTGCGCGCGCGGCATCTCGTCGACAGCATCCAGACGTTCGGCGCGCAGAGCCTCTTCCTGCGCGATCCGCCGCTGCATCACTTCGTGCGCGGACTGTTGCTCTCACGCGCGGGTCGCCATGCGGCGGCTGTCGACGAGTACCGCGCGTCGCTCGTGTCGCCGACATTTGGCTACACGCGCATCAACTACGAACTCGGCGCGAGCTTGCTGGCGTCGGGCCGCGCGGCCGAGGCAATTCCGATCGTCAACGCGGCGCTGCACGGGGGACTCGAGGGGTCGAACCTCTACGTCACTCGTACCGAGTTGCACGAGCTGCTCGCGCGCTCGTTCGACGCCGCCGGCCGGCACGACAGCGCCGCGACACACTATCGCGTGGTCGAGCGGGCGTGGCGCGCGGCGGATCCGTTCCTGCGGCCTCGATACGATGCCGCGCGGTCGTCCGCCGCCCGCGCCACGAAGTAGCCGCCGTGCCGAATTACGGAGCACAATGACAGTTCTCGTGACCGGTGCCACTGGCCGCATCGGGAGTCTCGTCGTGGACGAGCTTCTCCGCGCCGAGGCGTCGGTACGCGCGCTCGTGCGGCGACCCGAAGACGCGCCACTTCCAATGGGTGTCGACATCGTGCCCGGCGATTTCACCGTGCCTTCCTCCCTCGACGCCGCACTCGACGGCGTGACGGCGGTGTTTTTTGTCTGGACCACGACACCGGCCGCCGCCCCAGCCGTCATCGCGCGAATTGCGTCGCATACGCGGCGCGTCGTCTATCTCTCGGCGCCATTTCGAACGCCGCACCCGTTCTTTCAACAACCGAATCCGATGCGCGACCTGCACGCCGAGGTCGAGCGTTTGCTCGCGAACGCCGACCTCGACGTGACGATTCTCCGTCCCGGAATGTTTGCGTCGAACGCGCTGCACTGGTGGGCGCCACAGATCCGGAAGAGCGATGTGGTTCGCTGGCCGTACGCGGACGTTGAGACCGCCCCGGTCGACGAACGCGACCTCGCCGCTGTCGCCGCGCGTACACTGCTCGATTCTCGCCACGCCGGTGGCGACTACGTTCTCACCGGCCCGGAGTCACTCAGCCACGCCGCGCAGGTCCGTGCGATCGGCGACGCGATTGGTCGAACACTCCATTTTGACGAACTGTCCCCCGACGACTTCCGGCGCGAGGCGGAGGGAAGCTGGCCGCCGGGAGTCGCCGACATGCTCCTCAATGCATGGCAGGCAACTGTGGGACGTCCCGCGTTCGTCAGCTCTTCTGTGCAAGAGATTATCGGCTCGCCACCACGAACGTTTCGCCGGTGGGCGCTCGATCACGCCGCGGCGTTTTCAAAGACTGAAACTGACCATTGACTCGCGTCGACCACCTTTGTAAAATGCGCGCCCGGCCAAAAAGCGCCGGATTTGCAAACCTGAATCCAATCACTCGCATGACATCCTTCGACGGCTACCTCAGCGCAATGCCACGACCGACGGCCCGACGGCCGTTTGGCGTGTGGATTGACGCGCGCGTCAGTGCGGGATGGAGCGTTTGCATGGGAGACATCGCCTAGAAAGAGGCGACGCTCGACCTCAACGCCCCGTCCGCATGCGCCGCGGACGGGGCGTTTTTCGTTTTCCGCTGTTTCACCAGTGAGCGCAACTATGATCAACCGACTGCAGAGCCTCCCCGGTATTGCTCGCGAGGCGACCTCATACAATGACTTCTACGAGCTCGAAGCGCTTGGCGACACCTACATCGTGTCGCTGGGGACGGTTCTCGCCGTCGAGCGCCAGCTCGACAAGGGCGCAACGCCCGAGTGGCTCGAGTTCCGCGACGTGTTCGGCGCGCGCCATCGCCTGCCGGCGCGATGCGTCTATCGCATCACCGAGAGCACTCGCGCGACGCGAGCCGCCGTGCGCGCGTTCCGTAAGACGATGCGCGAAGAAGAGGACGAGGAATGACCGACCACATCGACAGCTATTGCTGTCGCAACGCCGGCATCGGAAGCGTGATGTTCAGCTGGGTCGCTCCGGTGCCGGCTCCCTTCTCGCATGTATTGGGCGGCACCGTCCCGATGCCTCGCGACGACGGACGCTCCGCCGCCCAGAACATGAAGCCGAGCATTCCCGGAGTGAGCCCGGCGCCGTTGGGCATCACGCCTCGGACGAAGCTCTGCGTCGCCGCCTGAAGCGACTTCGAGTAGTTGTTGCACTCGGGCAGCGCTCTGCTCCCGTCGGCGATGTACACCGCGCCAGTGAGCTTCGACGGCGCCAGCGGAAGGATTGGCGTTCCGTACTGCGGCTTGCCGTCGATGTGCTCCTGCCAATTCGCCTGCGCCGCCGACGCCGCCGGCTGCTTCGACGGGACCATGGCGTTCGCATAGTCCAGCACCGGTTGGTTCGTGCGAAGCCAATCGGCCGTTGCCTTGGTCGTCAAGCCGATCAGCCATCGGTCGCCCGCCGCGAGATCGATCGTCAAGCGAGCGGACGCAATCGCACCGGTCGCGTCATAAGGAAGCACGGACCGATACGCGTTGATGAATTCTTGCAAATGTGCCGTGTCCGGCGCGCGGTCCTCCTCGTAGTCGATCTCGATCCCCACGCCGAGTGCCTTCGCGACTTCCGCCGCGTTGAGCCCGAGCTGCGTTGCATTCTCGGCGAGCGCCTGATTCCACGCGGATACGTACGTGATGCCGCCAATCGAGAGCATCACTCTCACGCCGTGCGATTTGAAGTAGTCGACGACCGATTGCGTCATTCCGCGCGGGAGCCCGTCCAGCGTTTGCGCGTCGGTGCTCTTCTTGAGTAGACGATACGGATGGACGAAGCTCAAGACGACCAGATTGACCGACGGCCGTCCGTCGCCTCGATCGATCAGCCAATGATTCATCTTGTCGAAGTCGGTCATGTCGCGCGGCGAGCCCCACGTGCAGAAGTCGTTGCCGCAGTGCCACGAGCCGTAGATCTGAATCGGACTCCCGATCGGGTCTACGGCGCGCCGGGCGGACGCAGGAGGCGACTTCAGCGCTGTTGGTCCTACGTCGCTGCACGCAGTCCAGAGTACAGCAAACACGAGCCAGCCGACGTAGCGCACTCGCACAAAGAGCTCCTTGCCCATACAACGGTGAAACCGTCTCGCGATTCCGAGTCGCGATGATGCACCCGAAGCTTTTCGCCCGCTAGAGGTCGCTCGTCTGTTGCGCGTCGTGTTGCGTGCACGCCGCAACAGACGAGCGCTTCGACGGGAAATTTCTTCCTATCGAAACCTCTTCTCGACCCCGGGAAGATATGAAAGGAGCGATTACGGCTTCTTCGGAACGACTCCGGGCTTGAACAGGTCCGACAAGTCGTTGGCGTTGACGGCGTCACCGAGATACGGACCGACGTGGAAGATGTTCTGCATCGTGCGCAGATCGGACGAGTGCGTGTAGAAGACCGGGCTGGCGTACGGAAGGCC
This sequence comes from Gemmatimonadaceae bacterium, assembly GCA_035535975.1. Taxonomy (GTDB): domain Bacteria; phylum Gemmatimonadota; class Gemmatimonadetes; order Gemmatimonadales; family Gemmatimonadaceae; genus JAQBQB01. Next base: position 3,472 of record DATLPC010000175.1, read on the forward strand.
GTCGACGTTGTTGTGCGCGCGCTCCGAGATCACGATCTCGGCGATCGTGTGATTGAAGTCGTCGGGATTGTCGCCGGCGACGCCATCCGACTCCGATTCGTCGAACCAAATGATGATCGCGCCGTGATTCTTGTAGGCATTCGACGCCATGATGATCGGAATGATCTGCGCGAGGAAGTCATCACCCTGTTTGATCTTGGCCGGATCGCCGGTCAGCCCCTTGTAACCAGCGCTGAGGGCGGTGTGCATGTCGTTGAACTGGTTCGGCGTAATCCAGTTGTACTCCGCCACGTCGTCGGCGGCGAGGTCATAGAAGAGCTGCTGCAACGGCGCGTAGTTGGACGACAGCGGATTGTCGATCGTCGGATCGTTGCCGCCGTTCGTGTTGGTAAAGAAGACCATCGGATTGTGCTTGGCGGCGTAGTTGAACTGCGGCGAGAGGTTGAAGGCGTTTGCGAAGCCTGTCGCGAAGACGCCGCTGAAGCTGGTCAGCGGAACGGTCCACTGATCTGACGGAAGTGGAATGTTGGTCAACTGACCCGCTCCATTTCTCGCGAGGTCGATGTCTTCTTGATAGGAGCGCCAGCTGTGTCCGGCCGCCTGGAGCAATCCAGTCAAGTGCAGCGGTGTGTCCTGGTTCGTCGGTCCGGCGGCCGCGAACGGATCGCGATCGTTCAGGACGCCGAAGTTCGTACCCGCTTCCGCCCAGATGTAGTTCGGCTCGGACGGATGAATGTGCGGATTGTTTCCGCTCGGCGTCGCGAGAACGCTGCGATAGTTCGACGCGTACGCGACCTGTTCACTGATATGAACGAGGGATCCGTCGATGACGGCGAATGCCGAGCCGTCGACGAGACTGTTGACGAACGGCGCGCTTGGATTCTGAAAGATCTGCTGTATCGAGCCGGTGAACTGATTGGCCGGTTGGGTCCAATTGTGGTTTTCCATCGCGATGACGAAAACCGTCTTGATCTGTTGCGCGTTCGCGGCGCTGTTACCGAGACCGGCGAGAAGGGCAAGCGCGCCGAGCGCACCAGACCGACTGACGTACGACATTGACTCCTCCGGAATGAAGCGGGTTGAGAATCGGGTTCACGGTTTGTCCCCGTGAGAACCATCCACCCGCACCATCACCGGAACTCCGCCGATTACGACTTTATTGAGTCACGATTCTGAAACGACGAGGGCTTGGCGAGCCTCGTTTGGACGCGCGCGATGTCGGCTTTCATCCCTTCCGGCCGCGCACTGGTCGATTCGACGCGGCTCAACACAACGTCCGTGAGCCGAGTCCCATTGCGGGCGACGCGACCCGCGTCGGCGCCGCGGTCCATGAGCAGCAGCACGAAATCCCATCGATCATTCTCCGCCGCGGCGATGATCAGCGGCGTACCCGACGCGTCGCTCATGTTGACATCCAGTCCGCGATCGAGCAGCAACCCGAAATTCCCGAGTGGCATGACGTTGAGCCATTGGAACACGACGGGACCGTGGTCGTTCGCGTAGCTTGGCTTCGCGCCGGCGCCGAGCAGCGCCGCGAGTATGGTGCTGTCGGCCAGCTTCGTCGCCGTCTCGAGACCGGGATTCGGATCGGCGCCGCGCGCGAGGAGAGCCTGCACGACCTCGAGTGACGTCGCGCCCGCGGGTGTCGAGGTCGGCGACTCGAACGCCTCCGTGACGGCCAACTCCATGAGCGTCATCCCACGCGTTCCCTTTGTGTTGAAGTCGACCGATCGATCGAGCGCGACGATGGCGGCCACGTCGCGTCGGACCACCGCTTCAGCGGCGCGCTTCAGATCGCGGCCCGAGAAGTAGCCGCTTCCCGCCGCGTTTTGGCGAACGCGATAGTCGATCGCGGCGCTTCGCAGACGAGCGGCCGCTACGAAGAGACCCGGGCCGGCGACGACGCCCAACGCGACGAGCCGCAGCCCGGACGACTGCGCTTTCGTGAAGAGAACCGCCGCGCCGATGACGATGATCGCCGGAATGACGACGAAGAAGATGAGTGACATCTCTCGCCCGCCGTCCGGCGTACCGGGGCTCGTAATCCCGAGGACAACAAGAATCAGGAACAACGCGGCGTCGAGGGCGACGAAGGCCCAGAAGGCTGGAGTCATCGGAGGACGAACGTATACCACCTGTCAGAAAAGGGCGAGCAGCGCCACGGCGCCTTTGGTGTTACTCTAGAGCCGCTGCAACCACTCACCCATGGAACGGTTGAACCCGACTTATCGCAGTATTCGGATCGCCGCGCTTTGGCTGATCGTCGCGTCGGCGTCGAAGGCGCAGGTCACACGCGTCGTCGTCGATTCGGTGGTGTCGCCCGCGTTCGGCGGCGCGTCGTACGGCGCGATCGGCCAATACGAGACGATCGCCGGGCGGGCCTACGGCGAGCTCGATCCCAACGATCGCCGCAACCGCGTTATCACGGATCTTCAACGGGCGCCGCGAAACGCGCGTGGACGTGTCGAGTACGTCGCGACATTCTTCATCGTCAAGCCGATCGATCTATCGAAGTCGAGTCACTTGATGTGGCACGACGTTCCGAATCGCGGCGGCCGAATCAACATCAACGTCGCTGAGCGGAATTTGGGCGACATTGGGTTGAGCAGTGGTTGGCAAGGCGACCAGGCCGGGCGAACGATCCCGCGCCCGGGCGTTGAGTACGCACTCGTCCCTGTCGCGCGCAACGCGGACGGGTCGCCGATCACCGGCAAGATCATCGGCCGAATCATGAACGCGAGCGGCGCCGACTCGAGACCGCTTTTCGTCTACAGCAATCCGGTGCCATACAAACCGCAGACGCTCGACACACGCGCCGCGACGCTGACGACGCACACATCAGAAAGCCCCGACGGCCGGATCACCGGCGAGGCCACCGTCCCGAGCAGCGACTGGGCATGGGCCCGCTGCTCGGCGACACAGCCCTTCCCCGGCGTTCCCGATTCGACGCAGATCTGCGTCAAGAACGGCTTCGATCCCAAGCTGCTCTACCAAGTCGTCTTCACGGCGCGCGATCCGTATGTACTCGGGATCGGCTTCGCCGCGTTTCGCGACGTCGCGACGTTCTTCAAGACTCAGACGCAGGACGGCTCCGGTACTCGGAACCCGCTCGCCGGCGCGGTACGCTGGACAGCGAGTCGGGGAGTCTCGCAGTCGGGCAACTTCTTGCGCGCATTCTTGCAGCTCGGTTTCAATGAAAGCCTCGACGGACGCCGAGTTTACGATGGCGTGTGGCCGATCATCGCCGGCCGGCGCATCTCTCTCAACACGCGGTTCGCTATGCCCGACGGCATCCTGATGCTCTATCAGCCGGGAAGCGAAGGTCCGCAGTGGTGGGGCGACTGGCCAGACACCGCGCGCGGATTACCGTCGGCGGGAATTTTCGATCGTTGCACCGCGTCGCGCACATGTCCGAGAGTCTTCGAGCATTTCGGCGCGGCCGAGGTCTGGGGACTCAAGCTGTCGCCCGAGTGGGTCGGCACCGCCGGCGACAAGGACATTCCGCTGCCCGACAACGTGCGGCGCTACTACATCCCTGGCACTGCGCACGGTGGAGGGCGCGGCGGATTCGAGACGAAGCCGCTCGCGCCGGCGGTGTGCCCTGGAGTCGGCTACGGCGTCGGGACGTTCGCCGAGGATCCGGTGCCGCAAACGGAAACGGTGAACGCGTTGCGGGTGCACTTCCGCGACTGGATTATGAAGGACACGCCGCCTCCACCGAGTGTGTGGCCGCGGATCGCGGACGGGACATTGGTCGACGCCACGAAGCAGGCGATGGGCTTCCCCACGCTTCCCGGCGTTCCCGCGAACGCGCCGACGGGCCTCATCAATCCGCTCCTCGATTACGATTTTGGCTCGGACTTCGATCGCGTCGACGGCTCCGGCGTTCCGACCATTGTCCCGCCGATCATCAAGCGCGCGCTTCCCATGAAGGTCGCCAAGGTCGACGCCGACGGAAACGAGTTGGGCGGCGTGCCGGTCGTCCTGCGCGACGCGCCGCTCGGCACGTACATGGGCTGGAACATCACGGCGAATGGGTTCAACGCGGGTCAGCTCTGTAGCTACTCCGCGGGCATGATCCCCTTCGCGACGACGCGCGCCGAGCGTCTCGAGCATGCCGATCCTCGACCGTCTCTCGAGGAGCGGTACAAGGACCACGCGGGCTACGTGCAGGCGGTACGCAATGCGGCGGCCAACGCCGTGAAGCGCGGCTTCTTGCTTCCCGCCGATGCGACGGCACTCGTTGCCGCCGCCGAGGCAAGCGGGGTTCTTCGATGACCCGCTCACGGTCGATCGTATTGTTGTGTGTCGCGGCTACTCGCGCGTTGGCGCAGGGCGGTGTCATGCTGCCGATCGGCCAGAATTTGCGCGACCGGCCCGGCCAGCCAGGGGACGTCGTGCTCGAGATCAACAGTGCCGGCACGTACGCGCTCGACGGCCGGCCGGTTACGGCGTCGCAGCTGGTGGGTCAGTTGACCGCGTTGCTGAGTCGCACGCGCGATCACGTGGTCTACATTCGCGCGGATGCAGGCCTCTCGTCGTCGCGCTTTTCCCCGGCGACGATCGGGGGCAAGCCGGTGCGGCAGATCGTGCAGCGTCGCCTTGCCATCTTGTGTCATTCGCGAGGCGGAGGCGACGGTGCAGGCGACATCGGCTGTTCTTTCTTCTCGCGGCGATTCATCAAACGACGCAGTCCGACGAATGAGTGCGGAGCCTGGCGGCGGCCTTCGGCATCGCCTGCCTGGTCCTGATCAGCATTCCGCCGGAGCATGCGTCACGCCTAGGGCCGATGCACGAGGTGCCAGAACTCATTGCGCGTCATCGGGCAGTCGCGGAATTCGCCGCGCACCGCTGACGTCGTCGTGCGCGAGTTCTGTTTCTCGACGCCGCGCATCATCATGCAAAGGTGCACGGCCTCGATAACGACCCCCACGCCTCGCGGCTGAAGAACCGATTGCAGCGCCTCGGCCACTTGTTCGGTGAGACGTTCCTGCACCTGGAGTCGGCGGGAGAACATCTCGACGATTCGCGGCAATTTCGAGAGACCGATGATCGTCCCATCCGGGATGTAGGCGATGTGTGCTTTGCCAAAGAAGGGCAGCATGTGATGCTCGCACATCGAGTAGAACTCGATGTCGCGCACGAGCACCATATTGTCGTGGTCTTCGCTGAACACCGCGTCACCGACGACTTCGTTCAGGTCCATCGTGTACCCGCGCGTCAGCCAGGTAAGTGAATCGGCGACGCGTTGCGGCGTGCGGAGCAAACCCTCGCGCGTCGGATCCTCGCCGATCAGCTCGAGCTGTCGCTCGACGAGGTCCCGAAGCGAGAGTCCGTCGGCGTCGAGAGAAGTCGGGGCGTGGCGGAGTGGCGCAAGGCGAATGGCGGTCGACATAGGGGTCAAAGCGTTTTGAGATATTCGATCAGATCCTTCTTCTGCGCGGCCGAGAGATTCAGCCCGAGGACCTGATTGTAGTGGTCGACGACCTCGCTGAGACTCGCCGCGCTGCCGTCGTGGAAGTAGGGCGCATGTTGGAGCAATCCGCGGAGCGGCGTTGTCCGATACGCTTTGTTGGCGGTGCGCGCGGCGTACCGAGGGTCCATCCCGGTTTCGGCCGCCGCGTGCAGACGGCCGGTGTTCACGTCCGTGTACGTCGGGCCCGCGTGACAAGACGCGCACTTCGCTGCGCCGCTGAATAACGCCTTCCCGCGATCCGCCGACGCGCCATCGATGCTCGACGCGGCCGGCTTGGGAACGGCGAGGCTGAGCTGATACTCGCGCAGCGCCGGAAGCTTGGGCGTCACGAGGTCCGGCGTCTGCACAACGTTGACGCCGAGGCGTGAGTCGCTGAAGCTCCCTTGCCCGTGCATCTGCGTGACGGCGACGTAGGCGTTCCAGTACGAGACCGGGCCTTCCGCAGTGTACGTCTCCTTGTCGACGCCGAGCAACCCGTACGCCGGCGGAATCACGAGCGGCGTGCTTTGGCCGTCTTCGTTGGTGCGCGGGTCATACTTCCCCGGGCCCCACGTTCGCAGAATCGCCTTCACGGCGGGTGACACCGCCGGCGACAACGCGACGATCGCTCCGGGATTCAGCGCGGTGTTCGGCCAACCGTCGAGCCGTTTGCCGATGCCCGGCGCGAAGGAATTGTCGACCGTCGAGTGGCAGAGCGCGCAGGTGATCCCGACGCGCACGAGCGTGTCACGACCGTTCACTGTTTGCACTTGACCCTTGAGGCCGACAACCGCGTTGAGCTTGAGCAGCGTCACCGTCGTGGCCGGACTATTGAGATCGACCTGCCCACCAGCGATCGCGCTGCGGACCGCGGCGGGGAGCGAATCGACATCGACTCTGAGGCCGACGGAGAGAGCAGTCGCGGGACTGACCGCGGCTTGAATGACCTCGTGCATCCGCAGCGTGTCGGTCCAGTACTTCTCGTCGCCGAACGTGTCCCAGCGGAAGATGTCCCGTCCGATCGCGACCGCCGACGAGTCGAGCTGCTCGACGGGAGGCGCCGTCGATGGGCTTCCGTCACACGACGCGACGCCGACCCCAACGGCGAAAGCGCCAATCACCAGCGCGGTTCCTGTCCGTCCGATCTCCCTGCGCATCGAAACCCCCGTGAGAAGCGGATGCCTTACTCGTCAACCAAATCCAGAATGGCCAATTTGTCAAGCAATTATTGTACATAATGGACAAACGGAGGCCTCTGACCGTATCATTGTCGCATGCGGAGTCGTTCGTGAGCCCGCTGCCGACACACCGCTCCCGTCTCCCCAAGACGACTCGAGATCGGGTGGTGGCGCTATTGCGTCGGAGCGCCCAAACCGTCGATGACCTCGCCTCGGCGTTGGGTCTAACCGACAACGCGGTGCGTAGCCATCTCTCGGCGCTGGAACGAGATGGCATCGTTCGCGCCGAAGGAGTTCGTCGAGCGCCGGGGGCTGGAAAGCCGCCGACCGTGTACGAGCTTCAACCGGATGCTGACGTGATGCTGTCGCGTGCCTACGCGCCAGCACTGCGCGCGGTGATCGATGCCGTCTTGACCGAATTGCCGGCCGACCAAGGGGACGCAATCCTGCGCCGCGTCGGCCACGAGCTCGCTGATCAGGCCGGTGGTCGAGCGCGCGGCGACAGGAATGCCCGCATTCGCGCGGCCGCGGCAGTTCTTCAGGGGCTCGGCGCCGAAGTCGATGTCATCGACTCCGACGCCGGGGTTCGAATCCAGGGCGCTGGCTGTCCGCTGTCGTCCGCGGTGAGCGCTCAGCCGCGAGTGTGTCTTGCCGTCGAAACGCTGGTGGCAGAGGTCTCCGGCGAACCGACACGGTCGTGCTGCGAACATGGCGCGCGGCCGCGTTGCTGTTTCGCGATCGACAAGTAAGCCGCGCGGACCAGCGCGAGTTGTGAGATGTGTTATCGAACATCGAACGACGCGGACGTCGGATGGGCGAAATCCCCATGCTCGTCCGCGCCAAACAGCGCAACGACCGACCATGAGTGCGTCCCTTCGGGAAGAGGCAGCTCGAACGCGACGCGGTGCGTCTCCCACGCCGTGGCGTTCTGCTGGGTGACGCGATGCTGCTCGGACTGAATCGCCCACGACGGTGGGCTCGTCCAACGACCAGTCAGCGAGTATCGGCGAGCGCCAGGCACGGCGTCCCACTCGAAGCGGATCCGAGGTGTGACACCGGGCCGTCGCCGATCCAATACCTGCAGTGCGCGCAGCTGACGCGGGTTCGAAGCCACGATCGTCCATCGTCCCGTCCCATCGGCCGTCCCAACCAACGCCACGAGGACGATCGTCCTCGCCGCGACGCGCATCCGGCTCAATAGCACCATTGCCAGAACCAAAAGACGATGTAGAACACCCAGCATCCGCTGCCGCGGCTGAACTGCGGCTCCGTCCCGAGCGCGAGGTCCTTCCGCTCGAAGTTGCGTTTTGCCTTGTAGACCTTGCCGTTCTGCTCGGCCCAGGTCTGCCACTGGCCGCCTGACTGTTCCAAGTAGATGTTGAAGCGCCCGGGGGGGAGGCTCACGTCCTCCGCCGCGCCCGCTTCGTTGTCGAGCACTCCGATGAGAGTACCGGCGGCCAATTGATCTCGGCTGGTGATCCCGCTCAGATCCGCCGGGATGAGGTTGAACTTCTTTCCATTGATCGAGGCGCTCTTCGCGTGCTTCGTGTCGAGCTTCGCGCTCTTCGCCTTCGCGGCGATGGTCGAGGCACTCGGCGGCGTGGCGGTCTCGCCGCCCGATTGCTTGACTTGACCGCTGGCGAATGCGAGCGGAACGAACATCGTGGAAAGCAGCATTAGTCCTGTGTGCGGCATACCTACCTCCGGTAGCGAATGGGGGGGCGGTCGGTGCATGGGCGTTCTTGTTGCCGCGAGCACCGCCGCGTAGAATCGGTGGGCAACAATCGGCGGAGCCATTCAACGCCGATTCAGCGGGCCCTCACGCCCGCGTCAACGCCGGTTCAACTGGGCTTTTTCGGGGACTCAAACCCTTGCGGCTCCGAGCTTTCGGCGGTTTGTGGATCGAGAACTTGGACGCCGATTCCGACGCCGGACCGCGGCCGCGACAGCTCGCGTTACTCGCTATGCTCGCCGTTACGGGCGAGAAGGGACTGAGTCGCGACGGTGTGCTCGGGGTTCTTTGGCCCGAGGCCGAGGAGGAGAGGGCTCGCCAGTCGCTCTCGCAGGTGATCTACAGCCTGAAGCGCGACCTCGGCATCGACGTTGCCGCGTCCGGAGCGCGCCTTCGGCTCGATGAAAGGCTGATCTCGAGCGACGTCGCCGACTTCAAGGCGGCCGTCGCCGCCAAGAACTGGCAGGGCGCCGCGGCGCTGTACGTCGGTCCTTTTCTCGACGGCTTCTATCTCGCCGATGCTCCGGAATTCGAGCGCTGGACGGAGTCGGAGCGTGCGTCGCTTGCCACCGAGGGGATTCGAGCGATCGAAGTTGCCGCCAAAGCGAGCGCCGATGCTGGTCACCGCGATGAGGCCGCCGAGTTCTGGCGTCGGCTTACGGCGACCGACCCGGCAAATTCGCGAGCAGCCACTTCCTATATAGAAGCACTAGCCGCGCTTGGCGATCGAAGCGCTGCGCTGGCGCACGGCAAGGCACACGCTGATTACCTGCGTCGAGAATTCGACGCGGAGCCGAGTCGCGCCTTTCAGCAGGCACTCGAGCGGATTCGGGAGTATGAGACTCGCGAGCATGCGGCTGTTGGGACACGAAACACGGAGCAGACCCGAGATGCGCGACTCGAGACACGCGATGTCGCGACGTCTTCGCCCGGTCCAGCGACCTCCGCGGCCAACGTCCCAAAAAGGCGCCCGCGGGGTTCGCTCGTCGCGGCGGGGATCGCTGCGATCGTGCTGCTCGGGATCGTCGGGTGGCGCGCGGCCACTGGCCGCTCAATCTCCTGTCTCTTGTCTCGCGTTCCGTGTCCCGTGTCCCAGCCGGTTCTTGCCGTCGGCCGGATCCGCGATCTCGTAGCACCCGAGTCGGTGGCTGTTAGCGCGGTGCTGAGCGAGATGCTGGCAACGAGCCTCGGACGATTGACCGATCTCCAGGTCGTGGCGAACTCACGAATGCTCGAGCTCACGCCGCGCGGTCGTGACACGTCGCAGTCCGTGCTCGCCGACGCCGCCCGGCGCGCGGGAGCGACCGAGATCATCGAAGGGGAGCTGATTCCACTGCCCAATCGCCAACTCCGCCTCGAGATCCGGCGGGTGGATATGACGCGTGGACTCGTACGTCGCGGCTATCGCGTTTCCGGGAGCGACCGTGTCGCGCTATTCGACAGCGTGACCGCGCTCGTCGCGGCGGACTTCCGAATGGACGCCCCGAGTGGATCGCTCGCCGAGATCACGACACGCTCGCCGATCGCCTATCGGTTTTACGAGGAGGGCCTCCGCGCGTACTACGTCGCCGACCTCGCGGCGGCCCGGCGGCTCTTTCAATCAGCGCTGCGCGAGGATTCGACCTTCGCAATGGCGACCTTTTACGCCTGGCGGGTTGCCATAGCCACCAGCCAGCCAGATGAGGGGCAGCTCGCGTCGCGCGCGGTCGCCCTCGCCTCGCACTCCTCGCCTCGCGACCGACTTCTCATTCTGACGTATATCGGCGCCGCACACGCCGACATGCGAGCGATTGCCGCGGCCGAGACGCTCAGCACCAACTATGGGCGAGATCCCGAGGTGTTGATCGCCGCGGCGGAGGTAACTCGCAATCAGTCACGCGCCGTGGAGTTCCTCAATCGAGCCATCGCGCTCGACTCCGCGGCGAATCCCACCGCCGGCATCGCCTGTCATCTGTGCGACGCTCTCAGTCACTTGACGGGCATCTACGAGTGGGCCGACTCGGGCGAGGCGGTAGTCCGCACGCTCGACCGGTGGCACAGGCTGCGTCCAAACGACGCGGTACCCTGGCGGACAGAAGCCGATTGGCTCATTGGCCTCGGGCGCCGCGCCGAGGGGGAAGCGGCGATTCGTCGCTATGAGGCGCTCGGTGGAACACGGGGAAGCGTGCATCTCGACAATCTCGTCCAGAACCTTCGCCTCGATGACCTCGACGCGGTCGACGCCGCGTGTGAAACCGGGCTTGCCACCGCGGATGGCGGCACACTCCTGCTGTACCGCTGGTTCTGCGTCATCGCCCTCCGCATGGAAGGCCGCTATCGCGAGGCGCTCGCGCTGGCGCGCGAGGGGAAGGTTCCGAAGTTGGCTGTCGTTCGAAAGGGAATGCCTCGCGATCCGTTTCTCGACGGTGTGCTCGACATGGAGAGCGGCCATCCGCTCGCCGCCGCGGATGTATTCGCCGGGATCCGGCCGCCGGGCGACGGGGACGGGCCCGGAACTGGTGTGAGCGCCGACGCGCGAACGAGAACGGACAGCGTGAACGCGCCGGCGGGGCTCCGCGCTCGAAGTCGGACGTGGGCGCTGACACTCTCGGCGACCGCCGCGGTCGCCGGCGGCGACACGCTGCGCGCGCGCCGGCTGGTGGACAGCATCGAGACTCTTGGCCGCGGAAGCCCGTTCCCGCGCGATCCATTGATCCATCATTTCGTGCGGGGCCTGCTGCTTTCACGTGCACACCACGACGAGGCCGCGCTCTCCGAGTTTCGTGCCGCGATTCACTCGCCGACGTTCGGCTACACCAGAATCAATTATGAGATTGCTCAAACCGCGCTTTCGTTGAAGCGGCCGAAGGAAGCCATTCCGCTCGTTCAGGCGGCTCTGCACGGCGGGATCGAGGGCGCGGGACTCTACGTCACCCGTACCGAGCTCCACGAAACGCTCGCGCGCTTGTTCGACGCGGATCATCAGCGCGACAGCGCGGCCGCGCATTACGCCGTCGTGGAACGCTCATGGCGATCGGCCGATTCATTCCTCAAGCCTCGGTACGAAGCTGCCCGACAGCATGTGGCTCGCTGATCCACCCATTCATTCCTCATGACGTCACGACAAGAAACGCTTCTGGCGCTTGTGCTGCTCATGCTCGCGCCGGCGGCGCCCGCGCTCGCGCAACGATCCGTCGTCACGGCCGCCGACTACGCGCGGGCCGAGCAGTTCATGCCGTTCAACGCGAACCAGCTCGTGTACGGGTCAATGTTCACGCCCGTTTGGCTCGGCGACGAGCGGCTTTGGTTCCGAGCGCCGATGCGGACCGGCGTCGAGCTCGTGATCGTCGATCCGGCACGAAAAGCCCGGTCGAACGTCCTGGACGAAACGCGACTCGCGGCGGCGCTGCGTGCCGTTCTCGGCAACGCGGCCGATTCGCTCAAGACGACGCGGGCTCGCGTCTCGCTGTCCAATGACGGACGTACGCTCAACGCGGCGATCGGACGGCGGCGAGCTCGCTGCGATCTGTCGTCCAACGCGTGCGACTCCATCACGACGCCGCCGCCGAGCGCGCCCGAACACCTCTCGCCGGACGGCAAGCGCGCCGCGTTCATTCGCGACTGGAATCTCTGGATGCGTGACGTCGCGACCGGACGTGAAACGCAGCTCACACGCGACGGGGTCGAGAACTTCGGCTACGCGAACGACAACGCCGGGTGGAAGCACAGCGACGCCGCGGTGTTGACCTGGTCACCGGACTCGAAGAAGATCGCGACCTTCCAGCAGGATCAGCGTCGCGTCGGCGAGATGTACCTCGTGCGGACGCAGGTCGGCCACCCCGCGCTCGAAGCGTGGAAGTACCCTCTCCCTGGAGACAGCATCGTCACGATGATCGAGCGAGTGATCATCGATGTGAGCGGACCGACGCCGAATGTCGTCCGGCTGAAGATGCCTCCCGACCAACATCGGTCGTCGCGCTGCGACGACGTCGACTGCTCCGACGGCGAACTGGCCGATGTCGAGTGGTACACCGACGGCTCGCATCTCGCGTTCATTTCGTCCACGCGCGACCACAAGCGCGTGACGCTACGCGTGGCGGATGCCAGAACCGGCGACGTTCGCGACGTGCTCGATGAGACTTCGCCCACGCAAATCGAAACGGGCACGCAGCGCAACAATTGGCACGTGATGCCCGCGTCGAATGAAGTCATCTGGTACTCCGAGCGAAGCGACTGGGGACAACTTTATCTCTACGACTTGTCGACCGGCCGTCTCAAGCGTCAGATCACTGCCGGCAACGGGAACGTCACGGCGCTCCTCCACGTCGACGAACGGAGTCGCGCCGCGTATTTCCTCGGCGTAGGAAAAGAAGCCGGACGAGATCCCTACTTCAGCTTCCTATATAGAGTGGGACTCGACCGCGGCGCCACGCGCCTCCTCACCCCGGAAAACGCGACGCATTTTGCCACGATGTCTCCGTCCGGTCGCTACATCGTCGACACCTACTCCCGGCCGGATCTTCCGACGAAAACGGTGGTGCGAGACACGGCGGGGAAGTTGGTGATGGCTGTCGATTCGCTCGACGTATCGCGCCTGCTCGCTTCGGGGTGGAAAGCGCCGGTCCAAATCACGGTCAAGGCGCGCGACGGCAAGACGGACCTGTACGGCCTGATGTACTTGCCGACTCGTTTCGATTCGACAAAGAAGTACCCGATCGTGAACTCGATCTATCCGGGGCCGCAAACCGGCTCTGTCCCGACCAGGATGTTCTATCCGGCGCTAGGCGACCAGCACGCGCTGGCCGATCTGGGCTTCGTCGTCGTGGAGGTCGACGGCATGGGGACGCCGTTCCGCTCGAAATCATTCCACGATTTCTACTACGGCAACATGGGCGACAACACGCTGCCCGATCAGGTCGCAGCAATGAAGGAGTTGGCGCAGCGGTACAAGTGGATCGACATCGACCGCGCCGGCATCTACGGCCACTCGGGCGGCGGATTCGCGACCGCCGACGCGATGTTCCGGTATCCCGATTTCTTCAAGGTCGGAATCTCCGAGTCGGGGAATCATGACAATCGTTCGTACGAAGACGACTGGGGCGAGCGGTACCAGGGCCTTCTGCTATCCCGACCCGACGGAAGCTCGAATTACGACAATCAGGCCAACCAGCTCGTCGCCAAGAATCTCAAGGGCAAGCTCCTGCTCGCCCATGGTACGATGGATGACAACGTGCCGCCCTCCAGCACCTATCTCGTGGTCGACGCACTGATCAAGGCGAACAAGGATTTCGATCTGCTCATGCTGCCGAACCAGGCACACGGCTATGCCGCCGAGGCGAATTACATGGCCCGGCGCCGCTGGGACTACTTCGTCAAGAACCTTCTCGGCGCCGAACCGCCGACGGAGTACCTGCTCGGGCCGAAGCCGCCCGGCCGCCCCACGCCCTAGCGCGGCGTAGCACATTGCGGGCTCCGAGCGTAGAATCTGTGACTCGTCACACTTCCACCCTCGGAGCGACTGTGAGATCGACGTCATTTCTGGCCGCCCTCTGTGGCCTCGCGGTGATCTGCGTTGGAACGGCGAACGCGCAGAACAACGCCACTCCGCAAGCCGACACTTCGTATGATCCCGTTGGCGTGCTCGTTTCGCGCCTCGATCTCGAGAAGTACAAGGCGACCATCAAGGGCTTGGCCCAGTTCGGCGATCGCCGTCAGGGTACCAAGCGCAACCGCGACGCCGTGGACTGGATCGAGGCACAGCTCAAGAGCTATGGTTGCCAGAACGTCGAGCGCATCACGTACGAGTACAATCCGCCACCGCCCGCCGGCCGCGGGGGCGCGGGTCGGGGTGGCCGCGGCAACACGCCGTCGCCGAACGGCCGCGGTCGCCCGGGCAACGGCCCGGGCGGAAGCCGCATCTTCAGCGACATGCGGGAACGCGGCGTGAACAACGACTCGCTGGCGCAGCCTGATCCTGCCATTCGCGCGATCAACATGGAGCCGACCACACCGGGCCAGCGCCAGGAAGTGATCTGCATGAAGGTCGGCACCAAGTATCCGAATGAGATGTACATCCTCGGCGGCCACATGGACGGCATCGGCTGGGGACAAGCAGTGAACGACGACGCATCCGGCTCGGCCATCGTCATGGAGCTGGCGCGCATTTTTAGTCAGCCCGATGTTCAAACGGAACGCTCGATTCGTTTCGCGCTTTGGAACAACGAGGAGACGGGTCTCAACGGTGCCCGCGCCTACGCCGACCAACGCGGACCGATGCAGGGCAAGGAGAGTCCGGCGGGATCGGGCAAATACCCCGAACCCAAGTGGCTCGGGATGATCCAGCACGACATGATGATGGTCGATCACGGACCGCCGACGGCCGACGGCAAGCTCGCGCCGGAACAGCGGCCCGAGGCCGATATCAACATCGAGTTCGCGATCACGTCGAAGTTTGCCGACGACGCGATGAAGATGGCGTTCTTCTGGCGCAGCGCGAACGAGAAGTACGCCACGCACTATCCGGCATCCGTCGGGCCGCACATGACGAACACGGATTCGGATCCGTTCAAGGATCTCGTGCCGTCGCTGAGCTTGCGCGAGAACGAGCGCGGCTCGCAGATCGGCGGGAACTGGGATCCTACGCACCACCAACCGACCGACGTGCTGACCACGTTCACCGACAAGGACTTCATGCTCGGCTTGACGTCGGCGCAAACGACGCTCGGCGCGATCGGTCAGCTGACCAAGGCGACGATCAAGCGGTAACGGTCGCTCTCAGGACCCGGAGCGCTCGAACGGCGTAACGACCGTTCGGGCGCTCTCTCATTTGCGAATGAGAATTCCGCCGCCGAACGGATCGCTCCCCACTTTGTGGCGAGCCGTGACGGCCATCGACTTCGTATCGATCACCGCGACGTCTCCTTCACCGACGTTCATTACGTAAAGCTTCGAGCCGTCGGGCGAGAAGACGGGGAATCCCGGCCCTCGACCCAGTTTGATCGTGGCGGCGACGTCGCGCGTGCCAACGTTGATGAGCGCGACATCCTGCGATGTGCCATGTGTCGACGCCGCCCACTTGCCGTCGGGTGAGACCGCCATACGGCCGGGGCCCTGCCCAAGATTTTTGAGCGTTGCTACGACCGAGTCGCGTTTGCCGTCGATCACCGCTACCGATCCATCGCCGTCGCAATGAATCCAGACCTCGCCGTTGGGCGCGAAGCCGACGCCGACGGGCCCGCCGTTCACCGTAATGATCTTCGTGATCGCATCGGTCTTCGTGTCGATGACGAGCACGCGATTGTCGTCGCGCATCGGGTAATAGAGCTTATCGGTGCCGGGCTGAATCGCCAGGAAATGGCCGCCGCGGAGCACGACGTCGATCTTACGAAGCACCTTGTTCGTCTTCGTGTCGTAGACGACGATGCCAGGAATGTCGGCGTTCTCCAGGCCGACGTACAATTTGCCGCCGTCACCAGTGAGCGCGATGCCGTGCGGCGACGCCGAGCCGTTCGCGCGTGACGACTTGAAGAACGGCGACTCGATGCGTGCCGTCTCGGTGAACCCGGCGGTCTCGAGGATCACGACGTGCGGTCCGTTCGGCACCGCCGCGTAGAACGTCTTCCCGTCGGGCGACGCGATGCCTTCGTGCGGCTGATCGTCGGCGGTGAACTTGTGAAGGATCTTCCCGGAGACCGGGTCCACCTCGTTCACCGTGTGATCGCTGTGACTGAGCGCAACGAGGGTGTGGGACTGAGCGCTCGCCGAGGCGGCGAAGACTACGAAACAGATCGCGAGAGGGATCAGCGGCTTGGCGCGCTCCGCCGATGTTCGGGTGTGCTGAGGCACGACGGTACCTCGTGGACGGTGAAAGGCCGGTAGAATCTGGTTTGGGATGGAGGGCGGCGGAAGTCGCCCAGACACGCGCGGCGGCACGATCGTCACTGTCGCTGCGGACCAACCAGGTCATCGAGCAGCGCGACGAACGTCGTCACGCGGGACGGCGACAGCCTCGAGAGAAAGTCGGATTCGAGCTCGGTCCGCACGTCGCACGCGTCCTCGTAGAATGCCCGGCCGCGAGCCGTCGGTTTCGCGAGAATCGCGCGGCGGTCGGTGGGGTCGCCGGTGAGCGTAATGAATCCCTTGGACTCCAGGTCTTTGGCCAGTTTGCCGGCGTATTGCTTGGTCGTCCCGAGGGCCGAGGCGAGGTCAGACAGGCGGGTTCCCTCCTCGTCCATCTCGGTCAGGAATTGGACGTGGGACAACGTGGCGTCCTTCCAACCGCGACGCGCGTAGGCGTCGTTCGCCGCGGTTTGAAAGCGCCGGTACAGCGTGGCCACGGCGCGGGCCGGCGAGCTCACCATCTCTCCCCGGAGCTCTTCCCACGTGCGGCGGCGCGACCTTGACACTTAGTCATCCTGGTTTAGTATTTGGTCTACCTAGTTGACCTTTTGGTCAACCTGGCTTACTAGAAGCTATTCGCGCACGGGAGATTCGTCCATGCAGATCACCGCCGTCACCACGGGCACGCTGCGGCTCAAGCCCACATTCCTCGAAGGCAGTCCGAACCACGGCGGTCCGCTCGGCCTCATCCGCCGTCTTTGGCGCGATCCGCACTTCACGCAGCCACTACCGATGTGGGCCTGGATCGTCGACACGGGCACTGAGCGCGTGCTGATCGACGCCGGCGCTCGCCCGGGAGCGGGCGGCGGCGTGACGCGAACCACCTTCCAGATCTCGCCGGATCGGGCGCTGGTCCCGGAGCTCGCGCGCCGCGGCTTCGCGCCGGGCGACTTCGATCGAGTGGTCCTCACCCATCTCCACGGCGACCACGTCGGGGGGCTCGACGCGTTTGATTCCCGGCGCGTCTGGGTTCCTCGTGCCGAGTGGGGCCCGGTGTCGCGGTTCCCCGGCCGCTTGATGCGGCCGCTCGTGGCTCCCGTGCATCACGGGTTCGCGCCCAACGTCTTCGACTTCGACGGACCCGCGCTCCACGGCTTTCCGGGCAGCTGGTCAGTGACGCGCGACGGGTCGGTCATTGCCCTTCCAACACCGGGGCACAGCGTCGGCCACACGAGTTTCCTCGTCCGGCGGGGCGGCGGGAAAAGCGACGTGCTGCTTGCCGGTGACGTGACATATGATCTTCCGGCGCTGGAAGCGCAGCGCGATCAAGGCTTCATCGCCGAGGTCGATCACCACCACGTCACCTTGCGTCGCGTGCTCTCGCTGGTCGAAAGCGGCGTCGCTTACCTGCCAAGTCATGATCCCGAGTCGCCGACGCGACTCTGATGCTTCTCCGGGAAGCCCTATGGCCGCTGTGACGCCGAAAAAGTGCGCGGCGGCGTCTCGCAGGACGGAACGCGCTGCGGCTGTCCGGTGCGCGAATCGGTCGGCGGCACCCGGCGCGCTCGCGACACGAACGCCGGGTCTTCCGAGGCCTGGTATGCAAACATCGCGACCAGCGTCGCGTTCCGCTTCACGTTGTCGAAGTTGATCTTGTCGTAGGTGTCGCGGTTCGTGTGCCAGGTGTAATCGGTGTACGACCAGTCCGAGGACGTCAGAAAGAACGCCGGGGCCCCGCGGCAGTCGAACGCGTCCGAATCGGTGCTCTCGTCGTGCGCGAGGCCTGGCATCATCAGCGCGATGTTCTTCGTGAGCTCGGCCGGCATGCGCGACATCCACCGCGCCAGCGACGCCGCGGCGTCGACGAAGCCGTTGGTCTGCACCGAATCGATCTCGCCGGTGCCGTTGTCTTGATTGAACAGCGCCTGAAGACCCTTGACGATGTCGGGATGATCGACGGCAAACGCGGACGAACCGATCTCTCCTTCCTCTTCCCCGCTCCAATGGCCAACGAGGATGGTTCGCTTCGGACGCGGGTAGGTGGTCTTCAGGATGCGCATCGCCTCCAGCATCGTGATCGTGCCCGTGCCGTTGTCCGTCGCGCCGCTTCCCGAGTCCCAGGAATCGAGATGCGCCGACAACATCACGTACTCATTCGGCTTTTCCGATCCCTGTATTCGCGCGATCGTGTTGAACACCGGCGACTCCGCCGGCGCGAGGACCGCGTCGGCCACGGCGTGCACGCGCGGATGCTGATCGTTGGCGGCGAGCCGTGCCAGAAGCGAATAGTCTTCGCACGACACGTCGAATGATGGAATGGTCTTCGCGCGCGCCGACTGGATCTTGTCGACGCCCCAGCCGCGCGACCACGAGTTCGACAGCACGCCGGCGGCGCCGGCACGCTCGAGGAGCGCGGACGCCGACCGTGTGTTCGACTTGCCAACGGCCCATCGTGCGTTCCAATCGGAGACCGCGCTGTCGCGCTGGGCCGCCGCGTGGTTGTAAACGGCGGAGTCGGCCCAGGCTTTTACATCCGAGTCGGGACGGCAGCTGGGTTGCGGCGCGCTGAGCAAGACGAGCTTGCCTTTCACGCTGACGAGCCATCGCGCAAACCCGGCGCTGTCGCCGAGAACTGATTTCGAGGGAATCAGCGCGACCTCTGCGGTGATTCCGTCGGCGGGAGTCGCCGTGCTCCAGGCATTCATCGTCGCCTCGAGCACGCGTCGCCGCGGCGCAACGAGCTCGAGACCGCTCGGTCCACGCGTCCAATCGCGCCAGGTTCCGTACTGTTCGTTCTTCACGTCGACGCCCCACGCTTTGTACACGCGCAGCAGCCAATCATTCGCGGCGCGATTTGCCGATGAGCCGGTGAGACGTGGGCCGATCGAATCCATCAGGACTTGCGCGAGGCGAGCCGCCTGCGAGCGTTTCATCCCCTCGTCGTAGATCTTCTGGACGACTGGATCACCGGTCGGATTATCCTGAGCGCGCGCCGGCCGCGAGAGCGCGACCAGTGTAGCGATGCATGCGATGAGTCGAATTGAGCGCATGTTCGAGCATAGCCGGATGGAGGCTACTCGGCTACTCGCTACTCGGCTACTCGGCGGCTCGGCTGCCGAGCTGCGATCTCGTTGGCGAAGGTGATCGCACCGGGGCGCAGTTCTGCGCGCAATTCCTCGGCTAGCTCTCGGGCTTCCCGTCCGGGCCAATCATCGGGGAGAAACCGGAGGGGAAGAGAGGGATCGTCCCATGTGATTCTGAACAGCTCGAACATGTAAGCGAAGCGAAGGGCAAAGCACTGTTGATCGGTCCAATGCCGCCCGCCGGCGCGAGCGATTGGCATGAAGCGATCTATGAAGCCGCGGTAGCGCGCGGCGAGCGCGGCGAGATCCCACAGCTCACGCGTAAGCTGCGCATCGGAAGGTGAGCCATGGCGGCGCCCGCGGAAGACCGAAACCGATCGCGCCGAACCGAGCGACGTTGCAGCGTCGAGAACAAGGTCTACGCGGTCGCGTGGATGGAGGTATACGCCGGAGCGCAGTCTTCCGAAGCCATGGACGAGCAACACGTCGCGGAGCCGATCCCGTGACTCACGATCGCCGTCCTCGAATCGAAGGTGAACGATCGTCCACTGCTCATCCCATTCGTCGGTCATCGCTTCCGTCGTCCGAGCACGGCCGGCGTCCAGGATACCCCACGTCGCAGGCATAGGCGCATAAGTGTTGGCGCGTCCGGCTCGCACCGCGCGGAGCACACCAGTCTTCGTCATGCGCAGCAGCGTCTGTCGAACGGCTCGGGCGTCGACGCCGATCTCCCCGAGCGCTTCGACGAACCAAGTTCCCGGGATGCCGTGAGGAAACCGGTCGCGCAGGAACGACAGGCTCGAATAGATGAAGTCCGAGGTTGGCGCCTCGAGGAGGCGCGTCGCTATTCCCCGTGGCAGCCCGACGCCGCTTGCCATAGGGTGCGAAATGTACGACATTTTTCTGATGAACGACAGGATTTTGTCGACTATCTTGGCGTCAGCCGCCGTGGCGTTTTCCGCCTGCCGGCCGCCGGCGCTCCTTCCCGATGCGCCGCCGCTGACCGCGACGACCGCGGCAGACGCCGAGCGCTTCGTCGATTCGCTCGCCGTGGCGCAGCGGCTTCCCGGGTTCGCGGTGACGGCGGCGGTCGGCAATTCGGTGGTCTGGCGGCACGCGGTTGGGTTCGCGGACGTGGCGATGCGATCGCCGGCCGCGACCACGACGCAGTTTCGAATCGGCAGCGTCTCGAAACTCCTCACGGCGACGCTGCTCATGCGTCTCGCCCAAACGGGACAGATCGAGCTTGATGCGCCGATCGCCCGGTACGTCAACGTTCCCGCGCCACTCGCCAGGGTAACCCTGCGCCAGCTCGCTGGTCACCTCGGCGGCGTTCGTCACTATCGCGGCAGCGAGTTTCTCACCAACACGCACTACGACTCGCTCTCCGCGGCATTGAGCGTCTTCGTCAACGATTCTCTGCTCGCTCGCCCGGGCACACGATATCTCTACTCGAGCTACGGCTACAACCTGCTCGGCGTCGCGATCGAGCGGGCGAGCGGGCTGGCGTTTACGCGCGCGATGCGTCGCCACGTTCTCGAGCCGCTCTCTCTGCATGAAACGACCGAGGACGATAAGCACGCGGCGCACCCGAATCGGGCTTCGCCGTACATGATCTCCGGCGAACGTGTGTCGCCCGCGCCCGAGGACGATCTCAGTGGACGCTGGCCGAGCGGCGGCTATCTCTCGACTACCGATGATCTGGCTCTGTTTGGCCGGACGGTCCTTGCACCCGGTCTACTCGATCGCGCATCCCTCCGAACGATGCTCACCCCGCAGCGCACGGCGGCCGGCGTCTCGACCCAAGTCGGGATTGGATGGCGCATTGGCCGAGACTCGACGCTCGGCACATACTATCACCACGGCGGAACGTCGAACGGGGGCAGCGCCTTTCTGTTCGTGCTCCCATCGCGTCAACTTGTGATCGCGATGGCGACGAACGCGTTGGCGCAATTGAACGAGCGGGACGCGATCGAGCTGGCGAGAAGAATTCTTCGCGACGGCACGTTCGGTCGCCGGTGACTGGAGACGACGGATGCCGCAACGTTCTGATGCCTCGCATTTCGAGCGCCTCGATCGACCGACAACTCCAGGCATCACGAACCGGGATTAGCGCGCCACGCTCGAATCGACACAATGAGAGCGGCCGCGGGCAATAAAGCCGCGAGCGCGCCGACGATGTCGGGGAGCACGTCGGTGATCCGACAGTTGCCCGTGCGCGTCGCCCCCTCCTCGAGCTCGATGACCAAACCCAGTAGCGCGGTCGCCGCGAAGCTCCAGTAAAGCGCTCGTCGGTCCAGTCGATTGAATTGCGCCGCGGTTAGCAGCGCGAAGAATCCGAACAAGACCATGTGCGGCACTTTGGTCAGTGATGGCTCGGCGTTTTCCAATGTGAGGCGCGTGTCGCACGCCGGCGCAACCAGATGGAACCGGGTGCGCGCGGGGATACGCATGACGGCGACGATCATGTACGTCGCGTAGAGCCAACGTCTGTGTCGCCAAAGGCGGCGGAACACTTCCTCACCCCCATGGTCCGAACCCTGTCCAACATCCACCAGCTGCCATACAATTGGCAACCTCGATCACCGCACGGGCGCCGGTAGTCGTTGGACGGCGACCGGCAGCGAACGGCCGCCGGATGTGAAGTGTCGAACGTGCGTGGACTTGCACGGAGAGGCTGCCATGAACGCTCGCGTTGACGTTTGGGTTTTCGGAGCCATCATCCTGGCCGTCGGACCGGTCGGCGCCCAGACCACTCCTTTGCCGCGGACCGAGGCAGGCATCGTCGAATGGGACGCCGCTATTGTGCGGCGTGCCGCCGCAATGATTCCGTCGCCTGCCCAATGGAACCGCTCCGACGCGGGCTCGTGCACCGCGGCGAAGACGGTGAGCCTCCGCTGCGCGTTGCAACGATCGATCGACCTGGCAGTCGGGCGCGCGAACGGGCCTGTGCCGTCGGCGAGCAGCGTACCTGCGCCGCTGTCGGATTGCCAATTCTCGAATGTCGGTGGGCGCGAGGAAGGCAACTGCGGGCCCTTCTTCGACGAGTCCACGGTGTTCTCGATCGCCCGCGCGACGGACATAACAACGGGGCGATGGCGCTCGGATGCGAAACCAAACGAGGTATGGTCGGGCCGAATGACCAACGCTGGAGCTCCGGTTCTACAACGGGCGCGGCGGCTCGTCGACTCCATTGCGCCGGGAAAGTACAAGAATGCCCGCCTCGTAGAATTCAACAACGATTCGACAGTGTCCTTCGGGAAGCTGCAGGAGTATTTTCGCACGCTCGAGGAGCATGTGCGAAAGCTGACGCCCGCTGATTTGGCCGCGGCTGCCGACGAGGTCGAGATCGAGCTGTATGCCGGCGGGGCCGGGGTGATTCGAACGTACAATGGATGGTACGCGGTATCGGGGTTTTCATCGAAAGGGTCGACGGTCCATTTTCAGGTGGACACCGCCAAGCAGATTGCGCCTAACGCACTGGATCGCGAGATCATTATGCGCGCCGATGCCTTGCTGTCGTCAGACGCCGTGTGGAATAGGGCGGACAATCGACAATGCGACGCTGCTGCGCGGACGTGGAGCATCTACTGCGCGCTCGAGCATGCGACGCGCGAAGTGACGGGCGGGTTCCATCATCGCCGACCCGCGCTCGAGCTCGTGCGGGTGATCGTCGAAGATCGCACCAAGGATCGCGACTATAGCCACCGGCTCATGGACTACAACAACGACGCTTCGACGCGTCTCGCGGACGTTCGCACACTCTTCGCCGCGGCGTTGGCGCGGATGAGATAGATGCGGGGGACCCGGCCGCTGGCTGTCTTGGCACTCATCTGCGGGATGATCGCGTGTGGAAACACTGGACGCGTCGACGCGGCGGCCCTTCGTCGTGGACCGGAGGGGCCGATGTTGCACGTCACGATCCTCGCCGACGCAGGCGACGCGCGCCTATCGGCGGCACACGAGGCGATCGACCACTGGAATAGCGAGTTTCAGCGTCTCGATCGGGGATTCAGGCTCGACTCCGGCACCGTGTACGCCGATTCAATTCCCGACGAGGTAGTGCGCGCCGCCCAAGGAGAGGCGGTGTTCGGCGGCGGGCCGTCGACCACTCGACTCCTCGGCAGACTCTCCGGAACACCGGGCGACGTCGTGATCATCCTCACCCAAGCCGAGTTGATCTCGTTCAGCGTGCAATGGCGGCCGGGAAGCAAGGGGGTCGTCGCGGTTCGCAAGGGCGACGTGTGGCCGCTGAATCTTCCGAACACGGCGCGCAACGTCATCGCGCACGAAATGGGGCATGTGCTTGGCCTCGCGCACAATACCGACTCCACGACGCTGATGTGCGGCCGGCCGGCTCCGTGTCGGCCGTCAGCGTTCGTGTCCGACACCCCGCGCTTCTTTCCACTCACGCGCGAGGATGAGCGCCGGCTCATCTCTCGCTGGCCATGAAACGACGACTGCGTCGAGCTTCTTGATGATCGAGGCTCGCGATACGGTCATCGACTGGCTACTCGACAGCGATCCGTCGATTCGTTGGCAAGTGATGCGCGACCTCACGGACACTCCCGACCAGGTCGTCGCCGCCGAGCGCGCGCGCGTCGCGGTCGAAGGTTGGGGCGCGCGGTTGCTTGCCGAGCAGCGATCAGATGGCCAGTGGGGCGACGGCGTGCAGACGCCGTTCTGGTGGACAAACATGTACACGCTCGTCTTCCTGCGTGACCTGGGGATCGATCCCGCAAGCGGGCCCGCGCGTAGGGCGATCGATCTCGTGCGCGAGAATGTCACCTGGGGCCCGGAGTTCGGCAATTCACCGTTCTTCGAAGGAGAGGTCGAGCCGTGCATCAACGGTCGCGTCGTCGCACTCGGCGCGTATTTCGACCAGCGCAGCGATCGACTCGTCGACCGATTGCTGAGCGAACAGCTCGCCGACGGCGGCTGGAACTGCGAGGCTGAGCGTGGGTCCGTGCGCTCGTCCTTCCACACGACGCTGTGCGTGCTGGAAGGGCTGCTTGCATTCGAGCAGTCGTTCGGGGCGAGCGCCACGCTGGCGAATGCGCGCGCACGCGGTGAAGCATATTTGCTCGAGCGCCGGCTGCTTCGCCGCCGGTCGAACGGCGCGATCATCGACCCCGCCTGGACGCAACTCGTCTTTCCCCCGCTCTGGCACTACGACATACTCCGCGCCCTCGACTACCTACGTGCGGGCGGTGTGCAGGCGGATGAGCGGATTGAGGAAGCGGTCAACGCCGTCGTCGGCCGCCGGCAACAGGACGGCCGATGGCTGCTCGATGCCCGGCACAAGAACACATTGTACGAAGATCTCGCCGGCGCCGTAGGGGCGCCGAGCCGCTGGGTCACGCTCCGCGCCCGCCGGGTGTTGAAACGGTATTCGCGACTTCTCGTCGCTCACTAGAACGGATCCGCACAGACGCCGTCACTCGGCGCGCAGGGCAAAGCTCGGCGCGACGCGCGCGGCCTGAAGCGCGGGAAGAAGGGTTGCGCCGATGGCTACGACAACGACAACGACGATCGAAGCCACGAACGAGACGGTGTCGGTCGAGCGGACGCCGTAGAGAACTGATTCGAGCACACGCGCCGCGAGGATTCCCGCCACGCCTCCAAGACTCGCGCCGACCGCCGACCGCACGAGCGCGCGCGAAAGAAGCGACTGCACGACGGTGCGTCGCGTCGCGCCGAGCGCCATGCGGACTCCAATCTCGCGGCGACGACGGGACACTTCACCAGCGTATAGCCCGTACACGCCGACCGCGACGAGAACGAGCGCCGACACCGCAAAGAAGAAGAGCAGCCGCGCCGTGGCGCGTTCTCGCGCGATCGCCTTGCCGATCGTCGTCGACATGCTTTCGACGCGATAGAGCGGCACGCCCGGAGCAATCGTCTGCACCAGTCGCCGCGCAGCCGCGAACGCCGACGTTTCGTCACCGTTCACTCGGAGCAGGACGTCGAACTGATTCCCGTCGTCCTGTTGATTCGTGAACAGGTACACCGTGGGCCTTGGTTCGCGTCGAGGACTCTGAAGTCGCGCATCGCCGACAACGCCAATGATTTCCGGCGTCGGCGTGCCGTTGACGCGAAGGTCGAATCGTCGGCCGACAACCGACCCCTGCTCGGTCGGCCAAAGCTTTCTCGCAAAGGTTTCGTTGACGATGACGCGCGGCGGGGCGTTCGGGCCGTCGGCCGACGAGAACAGCCGGCCGGCCTTGAGCGGAACGCCGAGAGTGCGGAAATAGTCGGCGTCGACCCAGCGAACGTCGGCCGTGGGAAAAGCCGAACGATCGCGGTCGCCCCGGCCCGCCGGCGTGACTGTCGTGGCGGTGCCCCCGGCGTTGAACGGACGTCGTGACGTCCGCGCCGCGCCGGCGACGCCGGGGAGTGCGCGAAGCCGGCGCATCAGCTCGCGTCCCGCGGCCGGCGCGGTGACGCTGTCCATCCCCGGACCCTCGAACGCGACGCGGAAGGCTATGAGATTTCTCGCATCAAAGCCGACGTCGACCTTGGAGAGCTGGTCGAAGCTGCGCAGGGTCAATGCCGCAAACACCGTCAGCACGACCGCCGCCGCCGTTTCGGCGACGACCACCCATCCGATCCGCGCGCTTCGCGTGAGGCGGGCGCCGCCACGAAATGTCGCGGCGTCGAACGCGCGCTGTCCAAGCGACGGTGCGATGGCGAGAACGATCGCGCTGAGCGCCGCCGCGCCGAGTGCGACGATGACCGCTGTCGCTCCGAAATGGACGACGCCGAGGCGCGGCACGTCGGACGGCAGGAATCGCGTGAGCGCGGGAATCGTCCAGCCGGCGATGACGAGACCGATTGCCGCCGCGCCGGACGCGAGCGCCAGTGTGCGCATGACCCGCTCGCCAAGCAGCCGCGCCGGCGTCGCGCCGAGCACGGAGCGCAGCGCATACTCCGCAGTCCGCCGCCGCGCGTGCGCGACGGTGAGGAGCGAGGTGTTGGTCAGCACCATGACGAGGAGTAGGCCACAGGCAACGAGCAGCGCGTAGACCGGACCGCGCACGCTGCCGACGATCTCGTTGTCGAGCGGGAAGACCTGTGTGTCCCAACCGTCGGCGATCGCGCCTTCGGCTCGCAGCTGCGCGTGGATCAAGTGCGCCTCGCGATCCGCCTCGGCGACTGTCGCGCCCGGATGTAGGCGCGCGACGACGAGCAGGAACCGGCCCCACTGCATTTCTTGGGTGCCGATCGTGAGCGGGGCCCAGTATTCCTGATCGCCGAGCCACCCAAAACGCACGGGCTCGAAGTTCGGGGGCATCACGCCGACGAGTGACACCGGCACGCCATCCATGCGAATCGTTTTGCCGACGATCGACGGATCCGCGCCAAGACGGCGAGCCCAGAAGTTGTGGCTGACGACGACTTCGCGCGCGTTGGGCGCACCGGAGAATCCGGCGCCGATCGCCGGATGCACGCCGAGCATCGTGAAGAAACCTGCGGAGACGAGCGAACCGCTGACGCGCTCGGAGCCGTCGTTTGTCGTCCAGACGCGCGTATCCGGCATGATACCCGAGACCGAATCCATCGTGCGGCTGCGCTGGCGCCACGTTTGAAAGGCGACGGCCGAGACGACGTTGCGGTCGCCTTTGCGTGGGACGTTTCGCTCGTATACCGCGACGAGACGCGTCGGTTCGGCGTATGGCAACGGACGCAGAAGGACGTCGTAGGCGAGCGTGGTGATGGTCGCGAGCGCGGCGATGCCGAGGGCGATCGTGGCGACCGCGGGAGCAGTGTACGACGGAGAATGACGCAGGCCGCGAATCGCCAACTTGAGATCGTGGCCGAGGATCTCGAGACGGTGCCCGACACGCGTCTCACGTGCCTCTTCGCGCCAGCGGTCAAAGCCGCCGAACGCGGCCATCGCACGCCGTTTCGCTTCGTCGCGCGGCACGCCGGCGCGAACGAGATCGTCCGTCTCGGCTTCGACATGAGCACGGAGCTCGTCGTCGAGTCGGCTCTCGAAGTCGTCGCGTCGTGAACCATGGAGGGTGCGACGCGCCACATTCCGGATCGTACTCCACATCGGTCAGGCCGGAACGAGGATGCGTTCGACGGCTTGTGAGAAGAGCCGCCATCCAGCGATCTCCTGCGCGAGGTGCTTCTTGCCGGCCGCGGACAGTCGATAGACGCGTACGCGTCGCCCTTGCTCGGAGAGACCCTCGTCGGCGGCGAGGAGCCCACGCGCCTCCAAGCGATACAGTGCCGGATAGAGCGAGCCCTGGTTCACGTCGAGGACGTCGGCGCTGCGCTCACGGATGCGCTTGGAAATGGCCCATCCATGCAGCGGCGTCTTTTGGACGGTTTGCAGGATGAGGAGGTCGAGGGTGCCTTGGAGGAGATCGGCGCGCGCGTCGGGCACTGGAGAGACTCCGGAATACCTAGACATCCGACAATCTACCGGAGGATTGTAGAATGGCAAGGTATCTTAGCGCGACCGGATCAGGGCACGTGACCGTCGAGGGCGCGCTCGAATGCCGGCATATCGTCGGTGCTGAGCACAACCTTGAGCGCGTAAAGCGTGGCGTGCGTGTTGAGCGGTCCGTCGCCCATCCCGCGTGCGGCCTTGAAGCCCGCCGCGCGAACCGCCGACGCGACGCGATCGTCCCAGTCGCCGTATGGGTAGGCAAACAGCAGCGGAACGGTTCCGAGATTCCGCTGGATGTCCTGACGACTACCCTCGATCTCACTCTCCAGCGATACACCTTTCTTGGTCAGCTCGGGGTGCGTTCGTGAGTGCGCCCCGATCGTCATGCCGGCGGTCTGCATGTCGCGCAGCTCGTTCCACGTCATGAATGCCGGGCCATTGTCGATCGCGCCCGTGTAAACGAAGAACGTCGCCGTGAAGTGGTACTGCTGGAGCACATGAAAGGCGTCCTCGTACTGGCTCTGCCAGCCGTCGTCGAAGGTGATGACGACAGAACGCGGCGGCAGGGTGACGCGGCCTTCGATCGCGTCGACGAGCGAGGACAACGAGACGACCGGATGCTTGGCTTGCGCGAGGTAGGCCATCTGCGCATGAAAGACCGCCGGGTCGACGTCGAGCTCGCGCTGATCGGTCGATTGCCCGGCGTGATGCGGCGCGATGCTGTGGTAGACGAGAATCGGCACGCGAATGGAGTCGGGCTCGTATACCTCGTTCGGATTCGCCATCGCGTGCTGCACGGCGAACAGCCCTAGGACCATCGTCCTACTCGCGTGCCACATCAACACCATCAGCGGCATGCTTACCAGTCGGGCAAGGCATGTTCCCGCCGCCGGCCGGTTTCAGAGTTTTGTCATAGGTACAATGGCCAAGCCGACAACGGCGAACGCGAGCAGGCAGTCGGCGGGCGGTCAGCGCAGGTGTGCGATGTTTGCTCGTTGTCAGGTATGTCATTCATTGGCAGGTCGCTTCAATGCGGTACGTTCGTTTAGCCGCGCTGATGGCCCTGGCGTTCACGCCACCAGCCCACGCGCAGTATTCACCGAGCCGCTTCGTTCCCGCTGTCGAATTCCGCGACACGGTCGCGAGCTGCGCGCAGCCGACCGCCAGCCCTGAACCCGGCGAGCGCGCCTTCTCGCTGCGTTTCGGCGACGCCGACTCGGCGGCGAGAGTCGTCACGGCGATTTGGGGAAAGGGCGGCAAGCTGCTCAGCTATTCCGATGCGCGCGGCGATCTTCGTCCACCGTTTCCGGCCGACGTTCGCCGCAATCCGCGGACGACGATCAAGATCGACATGCTCCAACATGTCGCGCTGACGTACAACGACGTGGACGGCGAGCAGCAGGGGTCCGCGGCGTCGGACTCGGAGGGCGCGATCGACATGGAGAATCTCGGCCCGCCCCGCCGGATGCTCGAGCGCCTGCGCCAACAATGCGGAGCTCCATAGCCGCCGCGTCTTGGCGATTACGGAAGTCGCAAAAAGTCGCGCAACGCCGACGCGAGCAGACCGATATCCACCTGCTCGATGGGATGCGGTGTGTCGGGCAGCACCGTGAGCGAGCCGTGGGGGAACCGGCGGGCGATGTCCGCGCTCTCATCCACGGAGACGGTGTTGTCTCGCTCACCAACCATGATCCGCACGGGATGTCGGATTCGCGGGATCGTCGCATCGGTAAGGAGAGGATGGTCGCCGAGATTCCGGAGAAGATCGGCCGTACGCCTCAGAACATTCTCCCAACCGCCGGCGCTGGCATGCCGCTCGGCGAGCGCGTCGGCGAAGCGTGGCACTTTGGCGCGAATGGTCGTTGGGTCCAGACGTCCGGCTTCGCGCTCGGCGGTCGCCGGGTCCCACCGAAACTTGGTGCCGAGCGTCGCGACCCGCTCGACAAGCGCCGGACACTCGCCGGCGATGTGAAGCGCTACATAACCGCCCATGCTGTAGCCGAAGAACGCCGCCGATCCGATCTCGTTGCGGTGAAGCAGCTCGATCACGTCCTCGGCGAAGTGTTGCATCCGAAAGGGGCGATCGCGCGCCGGAGCCGTGGCGTGTCCCTCAAAGTCGAGCTGGTGAACGCGAAAGCTCGATCGAAGTGCGTCGGCGAGCGGGTCGAGCTGGCGAGCGGCCCCGAGCGCACCGTGAAGCAGAACGAGGTCCTTCACGTGGTCGAGACGAAACGGCGTTCGCGCTTCAGGTAGGGAACGAGACCGCCAGCGGCGAGAATCTCACCGGCGATGCCGCCGAGCGGCGGCCGGAGCTCGCGACGCCCGGTGCGTTCGTCGACGACTGTCGTGCCGGACGTGTCGCTCTCGACCGAAATGGTGTCGCCCTCGAGGATGTCGCTCGTGTCGCACTCGATCGGCAGCAGACCGTTGTTGATCGCGTTGCGATAGAAGCTGCGCGCGAAGCTCTTGGCGAGAACGATTTGTATGCCCGCCGCGAGCACGACGGTGGCCGCGACCTCCATCGCCGAGCCGCAGCCGAAATTCGCGCCGGCGACGAGGACATCTCCCGCGCGAACGGACGCCGCGAAGCCGGGGTCGACCGCCTCGAGCAAGTACTGTTTTAGAATCTTCTCATCGAGCGTCTCCTTCTTACGCGTTGACGCGATGATGTAGTCGGTGTTGATGTCGTCGCCCAGACGGCGCGCGCGGCCGCGGTGACTGGTCATGCGAACAAACGCGGGTCGGTGAGCCGGCCGGTCAGCGCCGCCGCGGCACAGGCCGCGGGCGACGCGAGATAGATCGAGGCGGTCGCGTTGCCCATCCGCGCCTTGAAGTTGCGGTTCGCCGTGGAGATGACGTTCATGCCGTCACTGGGGACGACACCGCTCGTGCCGCAGCAGGCGCCGCACCCGGGCATGGTGATCGTCGCGCCCATGCGCGCGAGCTTGACGAGCGTTCCGTCCGCGGCGAGTTCACGCTCGACTTCGCTCGAGGCGGGGGTGACGACGAGGTGAACGCCTTTCGCCAACTTGCCGCCACCACGCTCCAGCACCGCGAGCGCTTCGTGATAATCGGCGACCCGCCCGCCCGTGCATGTGCCCAGGAATACCATATGGATCGGCGTTTCCGGCGCCCGAGAGATCGGCACGACGTTCTCGGGCAGATGCGGCAGCGCAACCGTGGGGACGAGCGGCGAGAGGTCGAGCACGACGTCGCGTACGTAGAGCGCGCCTTGATCGGCGGACACCGCGTCGCCACGATCGGCAAAGCGCGCGAGGTGGGTCTCGAGGACGGCATCGGCCTCCCATACCGCGGCCTTTGCTCCCGCTTCGACGGCGAGGTTGCTGAGGACGAGACGGTCATCGAGCGAGAAGTCTTGGACTGACGGACCGGTGAACTCCAACGCGTGATACTCGGCGCCGCCGGACCCGAGCAACGATACCATGGCCAGCGCGACATCTTTTGCCGCCACGCCAGCCGCGCGGGATCCGACGAGCGCGACACGGATCGTTTGCGGCGCGCGGAACCAGAGTTGGCCGGTGAGCATCGCGGCAGCGAGGTCCGACGAACCCACGCCGGTGGCGAACGCATTCACCGCGCCGCATGTGACCGTGTGACTATCGGCGCCGACGATCAGCATGCCGGGGTGGGCCAGTCCACGCTCGACGGCGATCTGATGACTGATTCCTTCGCCGATCTCGTAGACGCGCACACCCTGCTTCTCGGCAAACGCGCGTACTTGGTCATGAAACCCTTTGGTCGCGGCCGACGACGGCGGCGAATAGTGATCGAGCGCAAACACGACGCGCGATGCGTCGTGGACACGGGTTCCTCCCATCCGCTCGAAGTAGCCGATTGCCATCGGCGCCGAAGCGTCGGTGCCGAGTACGAGGTCGACGTCGCACACGACAACGTCACCGGCGCGCGCCGTCCTGCCGGATTTCGCCGACAGGATTTTTTCGCTGATCGTCTGGGTGGGGGTGGAGGCGGTCACGAAATCAACGTTTTGGAGGCGGGCGTGACGGCATCAAGAGCCGCGCCAGCGACGACGATTTCGTTCGCTTTGGCCACGGCGCGTCCGACCCACGCCGCGCCGACGAGATTGCCCAACGTGTTCACCGCGGTGCGACACATATCGAGCGGCCGATCGATCGCGGCGACGAGCGCGATCCCGGCCGCCGCTTCGCTGCCCATACCCATCGCATTGAGGACGATGAGCGTCGTGATCAGCGAGCTGCCCGGGACACCAGCTCCAGCGAACGCCGCCGCCGCGGAGGCAAGCCCGATCGTCAATAGTCGGCTCGGACCGAGCGGCAGGCCATATATGGAAGCGAGAAAGACGGCGGTCACCGCTTTGTAGACGGCCGCGCCGTTCTTGTTGATCGTCGCGCCCGCGGGCAAGACGAAACTCGACGCTTCACTCGGCACGCCGATTCGCGCCGCCGCGGCCATGCTCACGGGAAGCACCGCGCTCGACGACGCCGTAGCCAAGGCCAGCATCAGGGCGTCCGATGTCCTGCTCAGGAACTCACGGACGCGATAGCCGGCGACGACGCGCGCCAGTGGGAGCAACACCACACTCGCGTGAATGACGAGCGCGAGCACGACAGCGCCGGCAAAAGCGAGGAGATCGCCCAGCACCGACGCGCCAAGTCGCGCGACCATCGCGGCGATGAGCACGAACACGGCGATGGGCGCGAGTTGCATGACCCAACGAATGAGAATCATCGACAGATCGTTGAGTCGCTCGAAGACGGTCACGACCTGTCGGCGCTTTTCCTCGGGCAGCACCGTGGTGGCCGCGGCGAAGAGGCAGACCGCGACGATGAGCGGCAGCAGCTCGCCCTGCGCCGCGGCTCCAAACGGATTTTGCGGGATGAGGGCGAGCAATTGTTGCGCGGCGCTTGGCATCGTCGCCGCGGGCCCGGTCGCAGCGTTCGTCGCCAGTCGCGGCACCGTGTGGAAAGGAATCATGCTCGCGACGAGCAAGCCGATAGCCGCGGCGACGAGCGTCGTCGTCAGGAAATAGACGAGCGTGCGGCCGCCGATCGCGCCGAGGCGGCGGACGTCGCCGAGCGAAGCGATCGCCGTGAACAAGCTGCCAATCACCAGTGGCACGACGATCATCGTCGCCAGACGAATGAACGCGGTCCCGACCGGCTCGATGGCGATGAGCGCGTCTCGTAGCGACGGAGTCGATATCGCCTGCGACAGCGCGCCTAGCGCGGTGCCCGCGGCGAGGCCGGCGAAGATCTGCTTCGGCAGGGAGAGGCCGCTCATCGCCCGATGCTACTCGATGACACCGTTCCGGCGCAACGATTCATCGATCTCCGCGCGGAACAGCCCGCCCGATCTGATCTCGGCAACGCGCTTCGTCTCGCGCTGAACGAGCGCGCCGACGAGCGACAGCACATCTTCCGCGTGGTCGCGGGGGACAACGACGACGCCGTCGCGGTCGCCGACGACGATATCGCCCGGCATGACGACCGTGCCGCCGCAGCTGATCGGCACGTTGATCTCGCCGGGGCCATCTTTGTCACAGCCGCCGGCGCACACGGTGCGGCTAAACGCGGGAAAACCGAGGGTAGTAAGTCCGTCGATGTCGCGAATAGCGCCGTCGACGACGATCCCGCCGAGCTTCGCGGCGACCGCGGTATTGCACATCAGTTCACCGAACACGGCGCTCGTCGTGTTGCCGCAGGTGTTGACGACGACGATGTCGCCCGCCGACGCGACTTGGAGCGCCTTGTGGATCATGAGATTGTCGGCCGGACGCGCGTTCACCGTGACGGCGAGTCCGCAAAGGGGCAGTCCGGTGCGCGACTGCATGCCGGCGTCCATGAAGTTGAATCGCCCCATGGCGTCGGCGAGGTTCGGCGTCGCGAGGCCGCGAAAGCGGTCGAGGAGCGCGGCGCCGAGCCGCGGTGGGGACGCCAGGATGCGAAAGCCGAGTTTTCCGAGGGGCATGCGGACGAGACCGTGGAGGCGTCCAAAGCAACCACGGGTGCAGCGACAGCGCAACCGCTCGGACTACGGCGTCCCCGTTTGAATGTCGATCCGTCCGACGATGACGCGATTCAGCGTGTGCGGCGTGGAGATCGTAAGCGGCAGGTAGTACGAGGTCCATTCGCTCGGCACGATGTAGAAGATCCGCAGGCCAGGCTCCCGGAAGTAACTGTTCTTCCACGTCTCGAGCATGGCGGCCGCTTCGTCCGCGTACAGTCCGCGCGCGACGAGTGCGGCGTGCATCACCTCACGGAGCCGCGGGAGGGCGAGCTCGGAGTAGTCGCGTGGATTGAACGGCGCGACGCGCGCGAGAACTCGGCTGCTGTCACCGCGAGTGAGCGTGAGCGGATCCGTCGCGCGGACGGCGGCGATGCCGTTGCCGCGAATATCGACAACCCACACCGTGCCAAGTGTCGCCGACGCCGCGTTGAGCCATGGCGTTCGCGCCGGACCTCGCAGCACCATGCCGGCGCTGGAGAGCTCCGTTTGCAGGAGCGCCGGCAGATTCGCCACGCCGCGGTAGAACAAGTACTGCTCGACTTCGCCGCCGTTCACGGTGACTGGTGTCGACTTCACGGCGCGCGGCGCGAGCCAGACGTGACGGTTCGTCGCCGGCAAGGGGGCGTTCTCGGTGAGCGTGATCGACTTCCAGGCGAGCGTGCTCACGACAGCATCGCTCAAGTGCTCGCCGTTCCACCCATTCACCGACGGCGTCGCTTCCGGGTAAAACTCGTTGAGTACGCCTCCACGGAAATTGACGCTGACGTCGAAGGGAGGCGGCGGCGGCGCGCCCGGCGCGGGATGGAAATAGATCACGGGCGTCTCGAGACGCATCGTCACGTCGGCGCGACCGGAACCGACGGGCACCTTGAGCAGCGTGCCGAGCGGATCGCGGGAGGTCGCGGGCGGCTCGTATCGGTGCACGAAGTCGGCGAGCGGCTCGTAGTAGTCGACGCGATTGAGCCGCCCTTCGGGGCTTCCGCTGACGGTGTGTCGAGTAGTGATCGTGCCCCATTCGTGCACGACCAGCGGGCTAGGGCTCGTGGGACGGTTTTCGCCGATGGATGTGATGCCGACCGTCGCCGCGATCGCGAACAGACTGATGAAGCGGATCATGCGTAGCTCCTGAGGAACGCTCAGGTATTAGATGGAGCGACCGACGGCGATGCTTACGCCGCGAACGACGCCTGGCAGGCCACCGACGTCGACTCTACGTTAGAGCGACCAGACTGAGCCGCCGGCATGCGTCGCTTCGCTCCCACACTTCTCTTGTTCTTCGTCGTAGCCTGCACCGGGCCGTCCTTGGCCGGACGTGACACCGCCGACGCCGCAACCGCGAGTGCGATCCGCTCGGCCCGTGAACGCTTCAACGGCGCGATCGCGTCGCGCGACACAGCAACGATCGCCGCGCTGCTGCTGCCGAGCTATCACCTGGTCACCGGGCGCAGCGTCCAGAGCCACGGCATCGCCGAAGAGACGGCGATCTGGCAAGGGATGTTCGCGGATTCCACACTGCTGTATGTGCGCCGTACGCGCGAGGTTCGAGCGAATCCGGCATGGGGCCTCGCCGAAGAGCTGGGCGATTGGACTGGCCACCTCACGGCGCCGGACGGGCCCGTCCGGGTCAATGGATCGTACGCCGCGAAATGGCAGCGCGATACGCGAGGGGCCTGGCGTCTCCAGTCGGAGGTATTCACGACACTGCGCTGCGAGGGCGGGCCGCAAGGTTGCAAGCCGCCCGACCCGGCCGCGCCAACTGTTTTGAAATGAGAATAGTTCAATGACGAGCGATGCGACGGAACGCGTCAGGCAGGATTGGGATAGTCAAGCCGCGGCCTGGTTTCGCCAGAGGGAATCATTCTTCGCCGCGTCGCGGCCGATTCATGAGTGGATGGTCGACCACCTCGCTCCGCGGCCCGGCGCTCGCGTGCTCGAGATCGCGGCGGGACCGGGCGATACCGGGTTTCTCGCCGCGAAGCGACTGGCCGACGGCCGTCTCCTCTCGACCGACCTCTCGCCATCGATGGTCGAGTCAGCACGGAAGCGCGGCGAAGAGCTCGGCGTCAAGAACGCCGACTATCGTGTCCTCGATGCCCAAGCGATGGACTTGCCCGACGAGTCGTTCGACGGTGTCCTCTGCCGCTGGGGATTCATGCTCATGCCCGATCCGCTTGCGTCGCTTCGCGAGTGTCGGCGTGTGCTCATTCCAGATGGCCGACTGGTTTTCGCGGTCTTCACCGGGCAGGAAGAAAACCCGTTCGCTTCCCTGCCCGCGCGCATCCTCATGGATTGGGGGTTCCTGCCCAAGCCGACCGGTGGTTGGCAGCCGGGAATCCTCGCGCTGGCCGACCGCACGCGTCTGCTCACGCTCATCGACAGAGCCGATTTCACGTCGGTGCACGTCGAGGCGGTGGGAATGACGTGGACCTTCGCCGACGCCGACGACTACTGGGCGTTTCTCGTCGAGCTCACAGCCCTCGGCCCGCTCGTTCGAACCTTGCCCGTGGAGACTCGCGAGAAATTTCGCTCGGCGATCGACGAGCAGCTCACGCGTTTCACAACGGCAGGTGGTGTTGCGCTGCCAAGCCGCTGTTGGTGCGGCGTCGCCACTCGCTGATTTCGACGTCCGTCGTTTTCACGTCGAGCTCGCGGCGGATCATCGGGCGAGTGGGAAGACGGCGAAACTCCCATGTCGGCTCGTTGGCTCGTAGCGCGACGATCATGAAACCCTTCGGCTCATCGATTTCGGCGAGTGACGTTCGCTCGATCGACCCCGGATAGAGTACCGGCGTGGAGAGTCGTCGGCCGCTCAAATCGCTGGTGAGGACCTGGTGCCGGTGAATGTGCCCGGACAACACGGCGCTCAAAGCAGACGGAACATCGCGGAGTCGAATGACGTCCGAACCGGTGGTGAAGGTGAAGTCCGCCGGTCCAACCGTCGCGCCCTCGACGCAGTGATGCATGCAGAGAACGTGGGACGACGCGTCGTGCGCGGCCCATTTGGTTTCGCGCAGGAGCTCAGGAAAACGCGACCGCACATCGTCGCGCTCATAGGGAAAGCCGGCGAACGCGAGTCGACGGCCGCGAATATCGATTGTGTACGTCCGCGGGCAGTCGAAGATTCGGATGTTGGGATGCGCGGCGAAACGTGCGTGCGGGATTCGAGACCGCTCGTGGTTGCCAGGAACGATGAACACCGGTGTGCCCCGCTCGGCCAGGCGATGCAACGGCTCGAGGGCCTGATAGGCGACGCTCGCCAAGGGTCTCGACCGGTTGAAGACGTCGCCGCCGTGCACGACGACGTCCACTTCGCCCTTCATCGCCGGTTGCAGCGCCGCGTGATAATTCGCGAGAAAGTCGTGGCCGCGCCGGTGCCGGTCGACGCGCGGACGAATCGGTAGATCGAAGCCAATGTGCGAATCGGCGAGAAAGAGAATCCGGACGTCGGCGACCATGCGGCCATTGTATCATTATCGGTGTTTGTTCGGTAGATGGCGCGTTTGCCAAGTGGGACCGCTGCCGTAGAATCGAGAGATGCAACGCGTAACGCCGCTGTCGGGAGCGCTACTCACCACCGGCTACCTGTTCGGCGGGTTCGTCATCGGCGTCGGCATCGGCGGAGCCGTGGGGACGCCCGGCCATTCACCGCTGGCTCTGACGCGCGACGTTATCGCCGGCGCGATCGCTCTCGCTTGCATGATTCTCGGCGGCCGGCGGTGGGGGCGCGAGCTCGCGCTTCGGCTCGGTGCGCCCGACGTACGGCGCGCCTCGCTCGCCGGCGCGTTCGGCTTTGGGCCGGGCGCGATCGCCGCCGGGCTCGTGCTCACGGTGTTCGAGGGAATTTTTGTGCAGCAGCAACGCGGCCCCGCACTGCCCATCCACATCGTGTACGGCTTTCTCTTCGTGCCGGCCGTCTTTTTCGTGGCGTCGAGCACGGTGCTCGTACTCTGCGCCGGGCTTCGCATAGAGGCGAGCAAACGATGGCGCGTCGCGCTGGCGTGCGGACTTGCCGCGGCAGCGGCTCATTTGCTCGTGTATCAGGCGATGGACAAAGCGGGTTGGCGAATCGGCGCGCCGGAC
The DNA here is from genome assembly GCA_035535975.1 of Gemmatimonadaceae bacterium. Classification (GTDB taxonomy): domain Bacteria; phylum Gemmatimonadota; class Gemmatimonadetes; order Gemmatimonadales; family Gemmatimonadaceae; genus JAQBQB01. Next base: position 41,225 of record DATLPC010000175.1, read on the forward strand.
GCGGCGCGACGCGCTACGATGATCGTCGTGACATCGCTCGGCGCCCTCGCGGCGGCGCTCGCGGGTGGCGCGGTGCTTGGATATTTCCTTCCGACCGCGGCCCGCCAGGAGATTGCATGAGACAAAGTCGAACGCTCGTCGCTTTCGTGATCGCCACACTGTCACCGACTCGCGTCCTGTCGGCACAGACAGCCCAGGGCCCGCATCCCGCCGAGCATCACACGTTCGTGATCGACAAGTTCACGTTCGAGTCGGGCGCCACCGTGCCGAACGTGAAGGTGGTGTACGGGACGTACGGCCATCTCAACGCCGCGCACGACAACGTCGTGCTTCTGCCGTCGCACTACATGGCGAACCACCATGGCTACGAGTGGTTGATCGGCCCCGGGCTCGCGCTCGACACAACAAAGCTTTTCCTCGTCGCGACGGAGCTGTTCGGCAACGGGCAGTCGTCGAGTCCGAGCAACACACCCGAGCCGTTCCATGGTCCGCGCTTTCCGGTGGCGACGATTCGTGACAACGTCGAGGCGGTCCATCGGCTGCTCGTCGACTCCCTCCACGTCACGCACCTGCGAGCGGTGATCGGATTCTCGATGGGCGCGGAGCAGGCGTTTCAGTGGGCGGTGAGCTATCCCGACTTTGCCGACCGGATTGTCGCGACATCGGGCACGGCACGCTGCTGGCCGCACGGCGTGGTTCGACTCGAGGCTGAGATCGGCGCGATCCGGATGGACACCGCGTTTCGCAATGGCGACTACACGACACGGCCGACGCAGGGCGTGCAGATGTTCGCGTCGATCTGGGCCGGCTGGTTGTACTCCCAGGAGTGGTGGCGACAAGAGTCATGGAAGCGCGGCGCGGCGGACACGACGTCGCTCGAGACCTTCCGGACGAACATGATCCGAAATTTCCTCAGCCGCGCCGATCCGAACGACCTGATCCTTCAAGCGCGCACGTGGGAACGCCACGATGTCGGCACGACGAAAGGCTTCGGCGGCAACACCGAACGGGCGCTGGGGTCAATCAAGGTTCCAGTGCTCTACATGCCGTCGGAAACCGACCTCTACTTCCCGGTGAGCGACGCGCGCTATGAGGCGAAGTACATTCGCAACGTCACGCTGAAGCCCATTCCGTCTATCTGGGGGCATCCAGCCGGCGCGGGCGCCAGTCCCGCGGACAAGGCGTTCCTCAACGGACAGATTTCGGCGTTTCTCGCCGCGGCCCAGGCTCCGCGATGACGAGGTAAGGCGCCGCCCGACTCTCCCTGCGGCCTTCGGCCGACAGACACTTCGCGTCGTTTCGACCATCGTCAAGCTGGACAGCGCGACTCGATTGCCGAGTGCCCGCCAGGACGCGACGGAGACCGCCATGACGACGATTGGAATTGCCACCGAACGGTCGAGCGGGAGCGCTGCGCCGGCCGTAGCGAGTGCTCGCAGTAGAAACCGGCTGCAGGACAACATGTTGGTGTGCGGGGCGCTGGCCGCACTCGTTTACCTGGTCACGGATATTCTCGGTTCGCTGCGGTATCCCGGCTACGACTTCACATCGCAAGGCGTTAGCGAGCTCATGGCGGTAGGAGCGCCGACCAAGACGCTGGTCGACTCGATCTTCATTGTTTACGGGCTGCTGGCGATCGCGTTCGCGATCGGCGTCATTCGCGAGGCGTCGCCCGGGAGACGGGCGCTGCGGATCACCGGCGCCGTGCTGCTCGCCTACGCCGCCATCCCGATGGTCGTCGCCGGTCGCTTCGCCGCACATCCGCGCGGCGCCGGAGCGTTCTCGGAAAGCGTGCCCCACATAATCCTCACCGCGGTGTTGGTCGTCCTGATGCTGGCCTCGATCGGGTTCGGCGCGTTCGCTCTCGGCCGACGCTTCCGGATTTACTCCTTCGCGACGCTTGGCGTGCTCATCGCGCTTGGCGCGGTAAGCGGATATTACGGAGCGAGACTCGCCGCGGGACAGTCGACGCCGGGCTTTGGCGTCGTCGAGCGGGTTCTCATCTACGCGTTCCTGGCCTGGGCGGCGACACTCGGCATCTCGCTGCTCCGCAGCGCGCACGCGTCATCGGAGGCGTCGCCATGAGACCCGTGACGCATCGCCTCGTCGGCAGACCATGCGCGAGCTAGACATCGTCGCGTCGTCCTCCATCGACGGCGCCGTCGGTGACGCACTCGAGCGTCTCGAGTCATTGGCGCCAATCGTCGGCAACACACCGCTTGCGGCGATCGACTTCACTTTTCGCGGTTCAGATCGAACGCTGTACGCCAAACTCGAATCGATGAACTTCACGGGCAGCGTAAAGGATCGCATGGCGCTGCACGTCCTACGGCGCGGCTACGAGAATGGATTGCTGGAACCGGGCGGTCGCATCGTGGAGGCGACGAGCGGCAATACCGGCATCTCGTTCGCCGCGCTCGGCCGCGCGCTTGGACACCCGGTCACGATCTTCATGCCGGATTGGATGTCCGCCGAGCGCATCAATCTGATTCGCGCTTTTGGCGCCGACATCGAGCTCATATCGAAGGAAGACGGCGGATTTCTCGGCTCGATCGAGCGCGCCGAAGAAGTCGGTCAGGTGACGCCGGGAGCATTTCTGCCCCGCCAATTCAGCAACGAGCACAATGCGGAGGCGCACGAGTTGACGACAGGTCCGGAGATCGTCGCTCAGCTCCGCGGGGCGGTCGGACACGGACCGGATGCGTTCGTCGCGGGCGTCGGCACGGGCGGAACGGTGATGGGCGTCGGCCGGCATCTGCATGCGCGGCGTCGTGACGTGAAGGTCCACCCTCTCGAACCGGCCAACTCGCCGACACTGTCCACGGGGCATAAGGTCGGCCGACACCGGATCCAGGGAATCTCGGATGAATTCATCCCGCCGATCGTCGATCTGCGTTTTCTCGACGGCGTGATCTCGGTCGACGACGGCGACGCGATCCTCATGGCGCAGGCGCTCGCGCGGACGCTCGGACTCGCGGTCGGGATCTCGAGCGGCGCGAACTTCCTCGGCGCGCTCGTGGCGCAGACACGGCTCGGCCCCGACGCGATTGTCGCGACCGTATTCGCGGACTCGAATAAAAAATATTTGAGCACGGACCTGATGCGGCTGGAACCGGCGCGCGTCGGCTTCCTATCGCCGGAGATCAAGCTCCTCCGCTACCGCGTCGTCGCCCGGCGGTGCGACTTCTGCCCTCCCGCCATTCGCGCCCAACGCTGACGCGGTCTCGCTGGTCATGCTCCGAGGCGACCCGCCGTCCGTGGGGCGATCCGGCGGAGGACCTATTGATGTGACTCGACCCAGCCGATCACGTCACCGATGACCCGGTCGCGATCGGTATCGTTGAGCAGATCGTGATACGCGCCGTCATACAACTTGAGTGTCTTGTCGCGCGAGCCCGCCGCATCGTAGAACTGTTGGCTGCCGCTCGGCTTGGTGGCTTTGTCGCTTTTTCCGTGCAGAATGAGCAGAGGGAGTTTGAAGTTCGGAAATTCGTGCTCGAGCCGTTGGTCGGCGCGGACCATTTGAGCGACGGTCTGGGTTGGTTGCTTCTCGTCGGCGATCAACGGATCGCTGTTCATTTGGTGGACGATCGCCGGGTCGCGTGAGAAGTCCTCGTTCTTGAGCCGCAGGACATGCGCGTGCGGCGCGACATGCGAGAGGCCTTTGAGCAGGGAGAGCGCGACGTCGGGCGCGGGAACTTTGAAGGCGAAGCTCTCGCAGATGAGGCCGGCCAACTCGGACTGATGCTCGACCGCGTACAGACAAGCCACGACACCGCCCGCGCTGTGGCCGAGGAGGAACACCGGAAGCGCGGCGTCTCGTGACCGCGCGAGCGTGACGAGGGTGTGGACGTCGCTGACGTAGTCCTCGAATCGATCCACGTAGAAGCGCTCTCCCTCCGACTGGCCCCGCCCGCGCAGGTCGATCGCGTATACCGCCACGGCGCGGGCCGTCAGTTGGCCGGCAACCCACTCGTAGTAGCCGCTGTGCGAGTTGAAGCCGGGCACGATCACCACGATGGAGCGCGGCGCCGAGTCGGGACGCCAGGATCGATAGAAGAGCTCGAGGCCGCCGTTGGAGAGGTTCTCGGTCTTTCGCATGCGCGGGTGGGTGTGGGTGGTCGCTAACAAATTCCTAATCTAGAGCTAACGGGCCTAGCGTGGCCGGCGAGCCGATGACACCACATCATGAGCGGGCGCGTAATGCTCGAAGCGTGTCATCGTACGACAACTCTGCTCCCGGAGTTCCCCATGTCTCGTCGCGGGTTTGTCGCGTCAGCGCTCTTCGTCGCGGTCGCATGTCGTGGAGTCGCGCAGGCGACGGCGATTCCGGATACGCCCGCCGGCTCAGTGATCCGCGTTTGGCAGGAGGCGTTCAATAGCGGCGACACGCTTCGCATCATCGACTATTACCGCCGCTTTCAACCCGAACGCATCGCACAGGGAACGGTGAACTTCCGACTCGCGTCGGGCGGGTTCGACATCGTTTCGATCGAACGGAGCGAGCCGCGGCATATCGAGCTCGTCGTGCGGGAGCGCAGGACACCGGCGACGTACTACGGTGTCGTCGATCTCGCGCCGTCGGATCCGATCAGAGTCGCGACGTCGACACTCGCGCCGATGGGACCCAACGCGGATGTGTCGCAGCTGCGCGTCGACGCCGCGGCGCGAGGGAAAGTCATCGACGGCGCGCTCGCCCAACTCGATTCATTCTACGTCTTTCCGGACGTCGCGAAGCGCATCGCCGACTCGCTGCACTATTGGAACGCGCACGGACGATACGACAGTTATACGAAGTCGATGTCGTTCGCCGTGAAGTTGAACGAGGACGTTCGCGCGCTGAGCCACGACAAGCACATGCGCGTCGACTACAGCGTGCGGCCGATTCCACCGCGTCCGGCGACGCCGCCACCGCGTACGCCGGAAGACATCGCGCGCGATCGGGCGCAGGTCGATCAGGTCAATTGCGCGTTCCAAAAAGTCGAGAACCTCGAGGGCAATATCGGGTACGTGAAGTTCAACGCGTTCTTCGACGTCGATGCGTGCGCGCCCACGGCGACCGCGGCGATGAACTTCGTGGCCGGCGCGCGTGCGCTCGTCATTGACCTGCGAGAGAACGGCGGCGGCCAGCCGGCGATGGTGAGCTACATCGCGTCGTATCTCTTCTCGAAGCGAACGCACCTCAACGACATCTGGGAGCGCCGCTCCGGCCAGACGCAGGAATTCTGGACGCGCGATGACGTACCGGGCCGGAAGTTCGGCGGCGAGAAGCCGGTGTACGTGCTGACGTCGGCGAACACGTTCTCAGGCGGCGAAGAATTCACGTACAACCTGAAGACGCAAAAGCGCGCGACGATCGTCGGCGAGACGACGGGCGGGGGCGCGCATCCTGTTTCGGGACATCCGATAGACCAACACTTCATCATCGGCGTCCCGTTCGCGCGCGCCATCAATCCGATCACCCACACGAACTGGGAGGGCACCGGCGTCGAGCCGGACGTGAAGGTGCCCGCTGCCGACGCGCTGACGACGGCCCTGCGCATGATCCGCGAGGGGGAAGGGACGCGCCCGTAATCGAGCGGCATTGGCCGCATACCTAGCTTTCGGGATGCGGCTGGTCGCCATCTCGGGAAGTCTTCGCGCTCAATCGTCGAACGGCGAATTGCTTCGCGCGCTCGCTCGCCTGGTGGCTCCGGATACCGACATCGAGATCTACGACGGCCTCGCGACACTGCCGCATTTCAATCCCGATCTCGATCAAGAGGGCATGGCGCTTCCCGCGCCCGTGCGGGAGTTGCGTCGCAAGATCGCCGGCGCCGACGGCCTCGTGATCAGCAGCCCGGAGTACGCTCACGGCGTGCCGGGTTCGCTCAAGAACGCCTTGGACTGGTTAGTGAGCGGCCCGGAGATGGTCTATAAACCGATCAGTCTCTTGAATCCGTCGCCCCGCTCCGTCCATGCGCACGCATCGCTCGCCGAAACGCTGCGTACGATGTCGACCACGCTCGTCGAGGGAGCTTGCATCGCGCTACCGATTTCGGGGCGCGGGCTCGACGCGAACGGAATCCTGGCGAACGAAGAATTGCGAGCCCGTCTCGAGCATGTTCTCGAGGCGATGCGCGTCGCGACCTCCGTCCGGCAAGCGACCCCCTGATAACGACCGCGGCGAGCCCGCGGTCGATCACCGTCTCCGATGCATGATGAGCAGGCCGCAGCGCGCGTCCGCGCCGTTGAACGGCGGATGCACGCCACCCTCGGACTCATACCATTCGATCGCCTCGAGCTGCGACGGCTGGAAGGTGTTGAGGTCGAACGGGAGCGTCGGATGGCCGCCGTTGAGCGGACTGTTGTCGAGATACACCAGCGCGTAGCAGTACCGCTTCATCCCCTGCTGCGCCTCGAAGTCCTCGGGCACGTAGTACAGTCGTTCCGACCGGAGGCAGTCGTCGGTCATGCGCTGCTCGGCGACCGCCTCGGCGGGCGTCCTGCCCAGCTTGACCGGCTTGCAGCGGCTGACCGGCGAGCGCTTTGAAGCAACCCACACCTGACCGCCGTTGCCACGTAGCGCCGCAACGCCCTGCATCGATGAGATGATCGATCCCAGCGTGACACCGGACTGCTGCTCGAGCTGGTCGCGCGTGACAAAGCGTCCGAAGCCCTTGGCGCGGCTCTCCTCGAACGCCTGCATCAACACATCGCGCGGTCCGGTCTTGTCGGTAACGACGACTGAGTCGAGTCGCACGACGCTGCCGAGCGTGATGCGCAGCTGAAGGGTGTGCTCTTCGGCGAAGGTGATCGACGTGTCGAGTTGTCCGAAGGCGATGCGCCGGACGGTGACGCGATGCGTGCCGGCGGGAATGCCCGTGATGCGGAATGTCCCGCGATCGTCCGTCATTCTCGTGAGCGCGAGTCCCGGGAGTGCGATTTCGGCGTTGGGAAGCGGGTTCCGAAGGGAATCGACGACCGTTCCGACGAAGACGGCGCTTCCCGAACCGGTCGCCTGCGCCGCCGCGAACGCCGGAATCAGCGCGGCCAGCATCACGATGAAAGACCTGCGCACGGACACCTCCGAATCGACTACGTTAAGCAACCCCTCGCCACAAACGCGGTCAAGCCTTTGCCGGCCCGCGCGGGGGGGGCATTGGTATTCTCGAAACCTTCATGCGGCTACCTCTCGAGATTGTGACGGATCGGCTCGTCCTCCGCCCTTGGCGCGAGCAGGACGCCGTCGCGCTCTGCCCGATTCTCGAAGCGAATTTCGACCACCTCGGTCCGTGGATCCCGGCTCGTGTGTCGACACCGGCTCCGGTTCCCGAGCTCGAGCGGCGGCTGGCCGGCTTCGCGAGCGACTTCGCCGGCGATCGCGAGTGGCGGTACGCGCTGCACTCGCGCGAGGACGAGGAGCTTCTCGGCGAAGCCGCGCTCTTCCCTCGCTCGCCCACGCAGCGCGTCGCGTTCTCGGAGGCCGATCGCGTCGAGCTTGGCTACTGGATCCGGCGCGACGCGGCTGGACAGGGATTCGTCGGCGAAGCATCGCGCGCGTTGATCGCGCTGGCCGCGTCGATTCGCGAATTCTCATGCGTCGAAATTCGGTGCGACGCACGCAATGCGCCGAGCGCCGCCATCCCGCGCCGTCTGGGATTCGGATTGCTCAGTACGACCGAGGCGCCGTCGGTCACGTCGAACGCGGCGCCGGTGCAGCTCCAGGTCTGGTCGCTGGATCTCGCGCCACTCAGGAATGCCGCCCGCTAATGGGCATCCACGTCGTTCTGGTCCACCCTGAGATCCACTGGAACACGGGAAACGCCGGCCGCACCTGTCTCGCGGCCGGCGCGACGCTGCACCTTGTGAAGCCGCTCGGTTTTTCGCTCGACGAACGCGAGGTCAAACGCGCGGGCCTCGATTATTGGGAACACGTGAACCCGCGCGTCTGGGCGGGTTGGGACGCGTTCGAGCGCGAGCTTCCGTCGCTCGGTGAACCGTACTTCTTCTCGACGAAAGCCACGCGTCTCCTCTGGGACGCACCGCTCGGCGACGCGGAGGACGTCGTCTTGATTTTCGGGAGGGAGACGGGCGGATTGCCACCAATCCTTCACGAGAGGTATGGCGACCGCTTCCTCGCGTTGCCGATGCATTCACCGCACGTTCGCTCGCTCAATCTGTCGACGAGCGTCGGGATTGCCGTTTATGAGGTACTTCGGCAGCGCCGCTGAGTATCGTGACGGGTACAGTCGGTCATTGAAACACAGAGATCACAGAGATCACAGAGGGACCCTCCGGACCCGACGGTCTAAAGACCCCACTCCTCGGGACTCGTCGGCGAGCGCAGTCCTTTGTGTCCTCTATTTCCTCCGTCCCCTCTGTGGTTCAAAAAGGCAGTTGCGCAGTTATCTTCGTCGCCGTCGACCATCTAGAGGATGAGCATGAATACGCGTCGCCAGTTCCTCATCCAGGCGCCACTCGGATTGATCGGCGCCGCGGCCGCGTGCAAGGGCAGCGCGCCACAGTCACAAACCCCGGCAACGCCGACCGCCGGAGCTCCGCCGACCTTCGGCACGCTGCCCGAAGTCGGGCCGGAAGTCACGACGATGACGTTCGCCGAAGCCGAAAAGCTCGCGCGCGTCACGATGACGCCGGCCGAGCGGACGATGGCCGCGGCGACCTGGCGCAAAACGATCGCGCCGATGATGGAGCGTCGCACGGGACCGAGAAAAGTCGAATTGGAACCCGAGGTCTCCCCGGCGACGCGATGGACGCCGATCGAGTCACGCGGTCATGCGCCGCCGAGTCGCGATCGCTTCGTTCGCGCGAACGTCGACCCGGGTCCGCTGCCGACAAACGACGCCGACATCGCCTTCGCCCCGGTCACGAAGCTCTCACGGTGGATCGAGAAGCGCGCGCTCACGTCGGAGCGGCTCACGAACATCTATCTCGAGCGGATCGCGCGCTTCGACCCGAAGTTGCACTGCATCATCACACTGACGCGCGACCACGCACTCGAGCAGGCCAAGCGCGCCGACGCCGAGATCGCCGCCGGCAAGTATCGCGGTCCACTGCACGGCATTCCGTGGGGAGTGAAAGACCTCGTCGACACGGCCGGCATCGCGACGACGTACGGCGCGGAACCGTTCAGGAATCGCGTGCCGGCCGCCGACGCGCCCCTCGTCAAACGGCTCAATGACGCCGGCGCCGTTCTGATCGCGAAGCTCAGCCTCGGCGCGCTCGCGCTGAACGATATCTGGTTCGGCGGACAGACGATGAACCCGTGGCTGCTCGAGGAAGGTGCATCCGGTTCGAGCGCCGGCCCGGGCGCCGCGACCGCCGCCGGTCTCGTCGGCTTCTCGGTTGGCAGCGAGACGGGCGGGAGCATCGTCAGCCCGAGCATGCGCTGCGGCGTGACCGGATTACGACCCACGTTCGGCCGCGTGCCACGCACGGGCGCGATGACGTTGTGCTGGTCGCTCGACAAGCTCGGCCCGATGACGCGCGGCGTCGAAGACTCGATGCTCGTTCTCCGCGCGATCAGCGGCCCCGATGCGGGCGATGTCTCGAGCGTGCCGAGCGCGCTCGATTACGACGCGGGCGGAGCCATTGCCGGGCTCAAGGTCGGCTATTTCCCGAAGTGGATGCAGGAAGCGCCGGCAACGGACGTCGATCGCGCCGCGTTGGAGACAGTTCGAAAGCTGGGGATGACTCCGAAAGAAGTCTCGCTTCCCGATTGGCCTCACACGTCGCTGATGACGATCCTGTTCAGCGAAGCCGCGGCGTCGTTCGAGCAGCTCACGCTCTCCGGACAGGCGAACCAGCTCAAAGCACAGTTTCCCGACGCCTGGCCGAATCTCTTTCGTGAGACACGCTTTCTCACCGCGGTCGATTTCGTTCAGGCCGATCGACTGCGTCGCAAATTTGCCAACGAAATGGCGCGAATATTCTCGGAGGTGGATCTCCTGCTCGTGCCGTCGCTGCGGGACGAAATCCTTACAATCACGAACTTCACCGGTCAACCATCGCTCACGCTGCGCGCCGGATTCGTGCAGGTGTCGGAAGCGCGAAGCGACTGGGCGCCTGATCCGGATAATCCGTTGCCCAAGTTCTCGCCGCCGCGCCGCGTGCCGCACGGCGTCACGCTGATCGGTCAGCTCTTCGACGAAGGGACGATCATGCGCGCGGGTGTGGCGATGGAACGAGCGTTTGCCGTAGCCGAGGAGCGTCCGCCCGGCTTCTAATTCGTAGAGCGCGGACACTGGCGCTGTCTCGCGTCGTGCTGTCATTTGGAGGCTCCCGCCGAGACTTGTTGGAGCCACACTGATGAGTGTCGCACCGCTCGAACCATCCGCCGCTGCCGCCGAGCTCGCGGTCGCCCGCCGATGGCCGGTGTGGTACGCCGTCGTGTTTCTGTGCGGCGCCGCGGTGCTGATCTCGTACATCGATCGCACGAACATCTCCGTCGCGGCGATTCCGATGCAGGCACAATTCGGGTGGTCGGAAACGACGAAAGGCTGGGTGCTCTCGTCGTTTTTCGTCGGCTATCTCGCGTTCATGGCGGTCAGCGGCGCGCTCGCCAACCGGTACGGCGGCAAGATCGTGCTCGGCGCCGCGGTGCTCTGGTGGTCGGCGTTCACGATGCTGACGCCGCCGGCCGCGTTGATCTCGTTACCGACGCTCGTCGCGGCGCGCATTGCCCTCGGCATGGGAGAGGCGGCGGTGTTCCCGGCGTCGATCAACATGATCGGCCGTTGGGTGCCGGCGGCGAACCGGACGCGCGCCGTCACGCTTTTCTCGAGCATGCTTTCCGTCGGCACGATGATCTCGCTTCCGATCACCGGGTGGCTGGTGCGGGATCACGGATGGCCGATGCCCTTCTACGCATTCGGTGCGTTCGGACTCGTCTGGGCCGCGGTGTGGTTCACGTCCATTCGCTCGGGGCGCTCGGCGGAGGTCGAGCCTGCGTCGACGGATCGGACGATCCCGTGGGGGCGATTGCTGCGATCACGCGCCGTGTGGGCGATCATCGTCAACCATTTCGCGGGCAACTGGACGCTCTACGTCCTGCTCGCGTGGCTGCCGAGCTACTTCAAGACGACGTTCAACGTCAGTCTTGCCAACGCGGGCTTGCTCTCCGCGGCACCGTGGGCGGCGTACTTCGTGATGGGCAATGTGAGCGGGTGGTTCGCCGACACGATGATCGCGGCGGGCAAATCGGTCACGTTCGTGCGAAAAGCGGTCGAGGTGTTCGCCCTCGTCGGTTCCGCGACGTGCCTGCTGCTGCTGCAGACCGTGACGACACCGACAGCCGGCATGCTCCTGATGTGCGGTGCGGCGGGATGCTTGGCTTTCTGTCTCGCCGGATTCGCCGCGAATCCGTTCGACATCGCGCCGCGGCACGCCGACGTGATCTGGGGATTGTCGAATACGGCCGGCACACTGCCGGGAATTTTCGGCGTCTACATCACCGGTTGGCTCATCGATCGCACGGGCAGCTACGCTGCACCGTTCTTCCTCACTGCCGCCGTGGGAATGGTTGGCGCGGTCGTGTACTTGTTATTCGCGTCTGGCGTTCGGGAGATCGAATGAACTGCGAAAAGGCTTTTGAAACACAGAGGACACTGAGGACATAGAGGGCACAGAGGACTACTCCGAGCAACCGGCTCTCCATTCACGGAGAACGAGATTCTCGGGAACGGCCTCGGGACGCCTCCGGATCCGCTTTCCTCTTGTGTCCTCCGTGGCCTCCGTGTCCTCTGTGCCAAAAAAGCCGCGGTTACTTGACGCCGCGCCGAGGATTGACGGCGATGGCGAGGTTCAGCCGAGTGTCGTGCGTGTTGTAACTGATTTGAAGGTTGTAGCCGTTCGGCGTCGTCGTGTGGTAGCTCTTGTATTGCGCGACGTTAATCTCGGCGCCGTCGGACGTGTCGATTGACCAGGGCAGCCCGCGCGATTCGAGTGCCTCTTTCACCTTGTCGGTGTCCCACGGCGAGATGCCGAATGAGATGTGATCGATGCGGCCGCCGGCGCGCGCGTTTCCTTGGCCGAAGTTCGGGTCGAGTGGATTTCCGCCGCGGACGATGATGTCTCCCACGTCGCCCATCATCAGCTCGTTCTGGCTGCCCTCGTCATACGTCGGGCCCCAGCCGAGCAGGTTCACGTAGAAGGAAGCGGTGGCCTTGTAGTTCGTGGCGCCGAATGAGAGGTGGTCGAGCCAAACTGTCTCCCAGCCGGTGCTCTCGAACGGTGCGGGCGTAGAGCTGGACAGTTTTCCATTCGCCGGACCGGCCCGTCGCGCAGCCGCGTATCGCTTCCCGTTTCCGATTTGGATGTCGAAGCCGTCGGGATCCTTCACATGAAAGCTCTCGTAGCCCTTCCCATCGTTGTCGGCGACGGGGTTGAGCCCGCGTTTGCGCAGCTCCGCCTCGATCGTTTTCGCGTTCCACGGCTCGATGTCGAAGCCCAATCCTTCGACGACCGCGCGAACCGGCGTGGCGTTGGCGCGGCCTGACCGCGCTGGGGGGAATGAGTCGGCCGGGGCGCGCCGGAAGACCGCGGTGCCCCAGTCGCCGATGTCCATCACGACGCGCGTACCGTCGTCGCTTCGCATCTTCCATCCCATCAGCGCGGTATAGAACGCGGCTTCCTTTTGAGGATCGGCGACGCGAAATGCGATGTGGTCGAGCGACGTCGTGCGCCAGCCCGTCTTCGCGAAGACGGGGGGAATGGGATCGGTGTTGCAGGCCGGCGTTCCGTAGGCGCGGATGCAGCGGCCTTGCGCGTCCGCGACAGACGGGGCCATCGCGAGAACGGTGGCCACGGCGAACGCGTCGAGCGAACGTGATGAGCGCATTGGAGTCTTCCTACTTTCGAATCGCCGGATGCACGTAGCCCGCATCGAGCACGTGATCCGATGGACGGAAACTCAGGTAATCGACGTGATCGGTGATCTCGGTCCAACCGTGCGCCACGCCGGCGGGAATGATGACGATGTCGCCCGCCTTCATGACGCGCCTCACGACTCCGGGGCCCGCGATCATCCCGGTGCACGAGGGGCCGTTGAGCTCCTTCGTGATGGCTGCGTCGGGCCCCGACTTGTTCCCGTTGACGATGCGTCCGCCGGTAACGAGCGTACCGCCGCCGGAGAGGATGTAATAGCCCTCGGTCTGCGAATCATGCGTGATCGCGCCCGGCACAGCGTCGGCCGGAACCGCGCTCACCTGATCCCCGCACGGAGAAGAGGGAGCACTGGCACGGCCCGCCGCGGGCGCGGTCGGTGGCGCCGCCGAGGCGCCGCGATGGATGACGCCGATTGCAAAATTCTCATTGCCGATGTCGACCACTCGGATCGTGTGATCGATCCCCGGCGTCGCGAGCACGGTTTTGACTTCCGAATCCGTGATATATGTCGCCGACGTTGGCCCCCGCTGCGCACTCAGCCCGAGTGGAACGATCAATGACAACGCGATCGCCATTCTCATTGTTTCTTCCTCGCCGTGATGACGGTCCGATAACTGTTTTCCGCGTTCAGATTCACGAACGCGACAAAGGCTCGACCCTGATAGCTACCAATCGTTCCCGATTGAGAGACGGACGCGACCTCCCAGCCGGCCGGCAATAGAACGGTGTTGCGAAGCCCCTTCACCGTGCGATCGAAGATCAGCGACCCGTTGGCGATCTTGTATCCGGGGTCGGTGAGCGTACCCGAGACCTCGAGGTGCGCGCTCTGCTTATCGTCGACGATCGGGACCTCTAGCTTGACGACGGTCGCGTTTCCCTTTCTCGCTGTGGTGAGCGGTTTTGCGGTATCGAGATCGATGACCGTCGGGTCAGAGAGTGGCGCATAGGTCAACAGATCGATCGGCGGCGCGTCGCCCTTCCGATAGTCGCTGTAGATCTGGTCAACCTTGATGGCATGCGTCTCCGGTGCGCCGAGGTCGTAGAGCGTCTTCACGTCATCGAAGAACATGTCGGTGAACGGCGTCAGGGCGAATTCGGCTGTCGTCTTGCGCGCGTGCAACGTGAATGGGTTGCTCAGCCCACTGGGATTTGCAAAGTGCAGCGCGACGCGCCCGTCGGCGAGCGTGCTCGCCTGCGCGGCGACACTCGACGAGAGGATGGCATACCCCTTGGGAAGAATGACGCCCAGGCGGTAGCCGCTGAGGCTCCGCACCCAGACGATGTCGCCCGCCTGAATCCCGAACTGCGGCTCGGCTTCGGCGAAAACCTTGTAGGTGCGCGGGTCCTTGTACGTCTTGTAGATCAGCACGCGCCCGATACCGCCTTGCGGCACGGGTGTCGTGAACTTGGCGTGAATCGCGTGCGTCTCGCCCTGAACTTCGTAGGTGAACGGGAGCGGCTTGCCAGTGCGCGGATCGTAGACCTCGACGTCGGTCCCTTCGCTCCCGCCCCGCGTTGCGTTCACGAGCTCGGTCGCGCCGGCGCGGCTTTCCTCGGTGAGATAGCGGATTCGGAACTGCTCGCTTCCCGGCTCGAGGATCGCGTACTCGGTGTACGCGTCCTGGCTGAACAACCGCTGAAGCCGCGCGCTCGGCCGGAGCGAACCATCAGGATTCTCGCCGCCAGGGAACGGGCCGTTGGCCCCGCGCTGCGCGGCAAGTCCACACGGGATGATCAGACACGACGCAATGGCGAGCAGACGTGTCCGATGGAATGACAGCACAGACATCGTTCGCTCCGTTTGGCGGCGACGGAGGCAAACATGGCTCTGCACGAAAGGACTGTCGAGAGCGGATGACCGCGACGCGTCGGGCCCTTGTGGAACACTTCGGGGGACAGTCATATGGAGCGACCAATCGCTCGATCGAGGATCGTATGGCGAACTCTGTTCCGCGCATCGGCGCGTTGGCAGTCGGCTTCTCCGCGTTGATCGCCGCGGCGATGCCGCGCCAAGCGGGGCAACCTGGCGCGAATGACATTGCCGGCACGGTCGCCGGACCAAAGGGACCCGAGGCCGGCGTTTGGGTCATCGCCGAGACGCGTGATCTGCCGACCAAGTTCGTGCGCATCGTCGTGACGGACGACCAAGGCCGCTACCTGATTCCCGATCTTCCGAAAGCGACGTACGACGTTTGGGTGCGAGGCTACGGGCTCGTCGATTCACCAAAATCGAAATCCACGGCCGGTAAGACGCTCAACCTAAAAGCAATACCGGCGCCGAACGCACGCGCCGCGGCGCAGTACTACCCCGCCGGCTATTGGCTCTCGATGCTCAAGGTACCGGACAAGAGCGAGTTTCCGGGCACCGGTCTCGAGGGAAACGGCATTTCGCCGAACGTGAAGTCGCAGCAGGATTGGATTCGTCTCCTCAAGTCCGGCGGCTGCACCGCCTGTCATCAGCTCGGGACGCGCGGCACGCGTGAAGTTCCCGAGGCATATCGGAAGCTCGGCAACGGCCTCGCCGCCTGGGAGCGACGCATCCAGTCCGGCCAGGCGGGCGCGCAAATGACTTCCACGGCCGACAACATCGGCAAACCGAAATTTCTTGGCCTTTTGGCTGATTGGACTGATCGCATCGCCGCGGGTGAGGTACCGGCCACAGCGCCGAAGCGTCCGCAGGGCGTCGAGCGAAACGTCGTGATCACGGAATGGGATTGGGCCGACCCGAAGACGTACATGCACGACTTGGTGTCGACCGATCGGCGGAATCCGACGCTCAATGCGAATGGTCTGCTCTACGGCGCCACCGAGCTGAGCTCCGACTACTTGCCGGTGCTCGATCCCGTGCGCAACACGATCAGTCGTGTGCCGCTCACGGTGCGAGATCCCGCGACGCAACCCGCGACGGGGCCAAACACCGGCGCGCCGTCGGTCTATTGGGGCGACACGGCGATCTGGACGAGCAAGAACAACGTCCACAATCCGATGATGGACGAGACGGGGCGTGTCTGGATCACGTCGACGATTCGTCCCGCGGACAACCCGGCGTTCTGCAAAGCGGGATCGACACACCCGTCGGCCAAGCTCTTCCCGATCAATCGATCCGGACGTCAGCTCGCGATGTACGATCCGAAGACGAAGAAGCTGACGCACATCAACACATGCTTCGGCACGCACCATTTGATGTTCGCCGAAGACGCGAATCGCACGTTGTGGACGAGCGGCGGCGGACAGGTCATCGGCTGGCTCGACACGAAGATGTTCGACGAGACGGGCGACGAAGAGAAATCGCAGGGTTGGACGGCGCTCATCCTCGACACGAACGGCGACGGCAAGCGCGGCGAGTACACCGAGCCGAACCAGCCGATCGATCCGACGAAGGACCATCGCATCAATGCCGGCTTCTACGCCGTGGCGCCCGCCGCCGACGGATCGATCTGGGGCTCGACGCTCGGCTATCCCGGCGGGATCATGCGGTTGGTTCCCGGCGCGCACCCGCCGGAGACGGCATTAGTAGAGTACTATGAGCCTCCGTATAACAATCCCAACGTGCCGGTCCGCGGCTTCTCACCGCGCGGTATGGATATCGACCGCAACGGCGTCGCCTGGGTGGCGCTGGCAAGCGGGCACATGGCAAGCTTCGATCGACGGAAGTGCAAAGGGCCGCTAAATGGTCCGACGGCGACGGGCCAGCACTGTCCCGAAGGATGGACGCTCTACGCCGAGCCGTTGCCGCAGCTCAAGGGCGTGACGGAGTCCGGAAGCGCCGAGGCGAGCTACTACACCTGGGTCGATCAGCGGAACGCGCTGGGGCTCGGCGAGAACACGCCGATCAACACGGGCAATGCGTCCGAGGCGTTGCTCGCGCTCAAGGATGGACAGTGGGTGATCATGCGCGTTCCATACCCGACCGGATTCTACACGAAGTGGATGGATGGCCGCATCGATGACGCGAAGGCGGGATGGAAGGGGCGCGGATTGTGGGCGACAGTGAGCACGCGAGCGCCGTTCCATATGGAGACCGGTCGCGGAACCACCAGCAAGGTGATCCACTTCCAGCTGCGACCGGGTCCGCTCTCCCGGTAGAAGCATCGGGTATCTCCGCGCTAACTTGCGCGGCATGCGTCGCCATTGGTGCGTTGCTTTGGTCATGTCGCTCGCGGCGACTGCCCTGTCGGCTCAGGGCGTGCCTCTCGTTTCCGCGGAGGTCACGGGCGGTGACGGCGCGCATACACTGCACACGCCCGGCATCTACTTCCGGTCGCAGAACGCACGGCTCTGGCGTGCCGCGGCGACCGTCCGACTCGGGTCGTCGGGGAAGCTGCGGCCCATCCTTTCGGTCGAGCGGAGTAACGGATGTGGCTTGGGATGGGGCTGCGGCGAACGGGCCGATTGCCCTCTCGACCCTGACGGCCATTGCGAGCAGTGGTTCGTCGACCCGCTCGGCTACGCCATCGGCGGCGGTGTCGCGGCGGCACCAAACCGATATCTCGCGGCGAGCATCAGCACCGGGCCGGGGTTTTTCCAGCAACGATCGTGGTACTTCTCGGGCACCGTCTCGCTGCGCGTCGTGCCACACGTCGCGCTCGTGTCGGATGCGCGTTACATCCTCTCGACAGACGGCCGCGGCGGTCGAACGTGGTTTTCCCCGATCTCGTTCGGATTGAAGGGCTACTGAGGCGATGGCGGCAAACTCGAAACTCGATCTCTACGACAACGTCTACGGCGACTTCGCGAGCCGCGCCGAGACGGCGGTGCGACGCGCGGCGTTCGGTGATGACATCGGCCAGAGCAGCTGGCTGACGGCTCAGGATTGGCTGCGCTTCGCCGACGAAGCGGGCGTTCACGAGGCGAGCCGCGTGCTCGAGGTGGGAAGTGGTTCTGGTGGTCCGGCGGTTTATCTCGCCGAGCAACGCGGATGTCACGTGACCGGCGTAGACATCAACCAGAATGGTGTCGCCAACGCCGTGAAACTCGCCGCCGCGCGTGGCGTCGCCGATCGGACGGAGTTTCGCGCCATCGACGCGAGCGAGCCACTCCCCTTCCCGGACTCGTCGTTCGACGCCGTGTTGTCGAACGACGCGATGTGTCACATCCCGCATCGGCTCGATGTGCTCCGCGACTGGCATCGCGTGCTGCGCCCCGGCGGCCGGATGCACTTTACCGATGCGTTGGTCATCACCGGCCAGGTGTCGCACGACGAGATTGCGACGCGCAGCTCGATCGGGCTGTACTTTTTCGTGCCGCCGGGTGAGAACGAGCGACTCATCGCCAAGGCGGGATTCACCTTGGTCGCGGCGAACGACGAGACTGAGGCGGCCGAGGTCATCGCCGGCAACTGGCGCGCGGCTCGCGAGCAGCATCGGGACGACCTGGTGTCTCGGGAGGGAGCGGCCAATTTCGAGGGTCTTCAGCGCTTCCTGGCGTGCGTTCACACGCTTTCCGCGGAGCGCCGGTTGTCGCGCTTCGGCTATATCGCCGAAAAGCCGCGCTGACTTTGCGACCCAACGCCTCCGGCGCTGGTGCTCGACCGGCCTGTTTCTTCGGACTCGAGCATCACCGTCGAACGTTTCCCGCCATCGCCCAATAAGAGTCCTCGACGCTAGTCCCGCTGTCATCCTGATGACAGCGGAACTTCGAGCGGACGGCCAAAGAAGCGCACTGTCTTAACGTTGGAGCTGCCGGCGAGGCGCACGCGAATCGGCCGGGGGGCGGAGGAAAGCATCTTCGATCCCGGGGCCAGTGCGAGCGCGAGCCTGCGCTCGCGATCCCGCCATGTCATTCGCATTCTCATATAGCTGCCGCGGCGATAGTCGAACGACTTTCCGTCATCCTCATAGAGTGACGCGGTGCCGTCGGCGCCCGGATAGACGGTGATCGTGAGGGGCTCCTCATTCGGCTCGTCGACGTACTGGCGAACCGGGCCTGTCGGAATGACCGCGCCGGCGCGCACGTAGAGCGGCATGGTCACGAGATCGACCGGCTTCGTGATGATCTTGCCGCCGGCGATGCGCTCGTTCGTCCAGAAGTCGTACCACTCGCCGGGCGGCAAGTACACGTCGCGCGACGCCGCGCCCTTCGCGACGACCGGTGCCACGAGAATGTCGCGGCCCCACAGATATTCATCGCCGCGCACGGCAGCTTCGCGGTCGTTCGGGTAATGCAGCCAGAGCGCGCGCATGATCGGCATACCCGTCTCACAACAATCCCGAACGGCCGTGTACAGGTACGGCGTCAGCCGATAGCGAAGCTCGAGGTACTTCTTGATGATCGGCTCCACGTCCTTGTTGTGCAGCTCTGCTTCGTCGGCGTGCCAGTTAGTCTCTTGTGGTCCGCCGTCGCCGCCATCCCAGCCCCACGGCAGATGCAGATGCCAGTGCCGCCCGTGCGCGCGGAACAATGGGTTGAAGGCGCCGAACTGGAACCAGCGGACGTACAGCTCGCCGGTGTAATCGCCCGTGGGAATGAACCCGCCGATGTCCGTTCCCCAGTACGGCAGCCCGGACAGCCCCGAATTGATTGCGACCGGGACGTGCGTCTTGAGCGTCTCCCATCGCGACTGTACATCGCCCGACCAAACAAAGCCGCCGTACCGCTGCACGCCCGCCGATGCGTTGCGATGCAGCGCGTACGGACGTTCGTTCGGCCGGTAGAGCTGCGTGCCCTCCCAATACATGCGATGACGATTCAGCCGGGAGACTCCGTCGAGCCCGTCACCTTGATCGGGCCACCAGCCGTCGACGCCGACGTCCATGAGCGTTTTATGAATCGGCCAGTAACAGGACGCCTGGCGATCGGGCGGCCATTTGTCGTCGGGCGTCCGCCCTGAAGGAATCGGCGGAGCCGTGCACGGATCGTTCACCGTGCCCGTGAGCCGTCGTCCCTCGATCACGATGTGCATCACGACCTTGAAGTGCTCGTCGTGCAGCGTGTCGAGCATCTGCTTCGGGTTCGGAAAATTCGTCGGGTGCCAGGTGAACTCACCGTTGCGCGTGTTCCAGCCGGATGGCGTGAATTCCGTGCCCAAATAAATGAGCGCGTCGCAGGGGAGCTTCTTCTCACGGAACGTGCGCGCGACGCCGAGGATCTCGTCGGGACCGGCGAGCGTGCGGTGGGACTGCTGATACCCGAGGGACCAGAGCGGCGGCATCTCGGCGAAGCCGCTGATGCGCGCATACTCGCGCATGATCCCGGCCGGATCAGCCGCCGAGACGACGAAGACGTCGAGGGGAAGCGCCCGCGACACGACGGGGTCCGGGTTGACCATCGAGCTTTGTGCCGGGCGCGGCGCCGGGAGCGTGAACTTTCCCTCGGCGCCCGTGAGATCGAACGCGCCATACGGCTGGTGGATGAACATCGCCCACGGACGGGACTCGTCCGCCGACATTCCGACCAACCATTGAATCGGCGCGCGCGTGCCGTGCGTGGCGAGACGATAGCCGCCCTGTCCGTTGACCATCTGATCGGTGGTGCCGACTTTGTCGAACTGCGGCCCGCCCTCGCCGAGTCCAAGCACCGGGCCACGGCCGAGCAGGAAGGACATGCCCGGGCCCGTGGCGTCCAGGGTGAGACGCTGAACCGTTTTACCGTTGCGCTCGACGTGAATCGCCGGCGGATCGGCGGAGTAGCGGACGACGAGATCACCGCTACGCACGCTGGAAAGCTGCGACGCATCGGTGGCACGGACGCGGACCTCGCCGGCGTTCTCGTCGGCCAGCGCACCGGTGAACGGCACTCGGACGTTGTCTTCGCCGAGCGGGAGGATCGTGATGCGTACCGTGGAAGGGCTCAGCGTCGCGACGCGAATCTCCGCCGGCCGTCCCGCGACGAGGATCGGCGCCGGCGCGGCGATACTCACCAACGACTTCGACGCACGAATGCTCACTCCCGCGACGCCGATCCGCTTCAGCGCCTCTCTTCGCCCAATCTCGTCTGTCATCGAGCCTCGCTCACCGCTGGACTGGCACAAGTCTACAGTAAAATCGACGTCCGGCGAGCGGTCGTCAGTTCGGCCGCCTCGGGCGCGCTTCGATTTCTATCGATACCTTCCGGCAGTCGATCACGAGGCGGCGGAATGTACAAGGTGCGGCGGGAAGATCTGCCCTTTCGCGGCAGTTCTCACCATTTCGTCGGCGCGGATCAGGGCGACGTCGGCGTGTCGGTTTTTCTGTTCAACGGTCAGGCCGGCCGCGGTCCGGGTCCGCACCGCCATCCATACGACGAGATTCAGTTCATCCAATCGGGCCGCGGACGGTACGTCGTGAACGGCCAGGAATTCGAGGCCGGCGCCGGCGACATTCTCGTCATCAAAGCGGGCGAGATCCACGGCTTTACCGTGATCGGTGACGAGCCGCTCGTCCAGCTCGACGTGCATTTGAGTCCGAGGTTCGTGCAGGAGAACCTGGAGTCGTCATCCTGAGACTGCTGTCATCCTGAGCGAAGCGAAGGATCTACTCTTTTTGACTGATTACTCGTCAAGGACAGTAGATCCTTCGTCGCTTTCGCTCCTCAGGATGACAGCGCCGGCCCCAGGATGACACTACACGACCGCTACCACTTCCAGATATTCCGACTCCACCCGCGTCGTCCCGTCCGTCGCCCGGTTGTTCTCGTTCCATAGCGACTCGAGATCCGTTTGCAGCGCACGTTGGCCGGCGTCGTCGAGCGACGCGAAAGCGCGAACGGTCGGACCGTACCATTGACGGAAGAGGTCGACCGTCTCCGTCGCACTGAATGGATACTCGAACGTGATCGTGCGCGGCGTGAGGACCAGCGAGCGAACGCCGTTGCGCAGTCTCGCGTTCACCTCGATCTCGCTCCCCCAGAGAATCGGCGATGGAATTCCGCCCGGAGGAGGTACGTGACGGGCCACGGTTCGGAACATCTGGCCGATGAAACCGGTCGGAG
This sequence comes from Gemmatimonadaceae bacterium, assembly GCA_035535975.1. GTDB lineage: Bacteria > Gemmatimonadota > Gemmatimonadetes > Gemmatimonadales > Gemmatimonadaceae > JAQBQB01. Next base: position 63,017 of record DATLPC010000175.1, read on the forward strand.
TCCAGTTGGCCATGGCGATCTTGCCGCCGGATCGCGTGACGCGAATGAGCTCAGCGGCGGCTCGGTCGGGGCGCGCGGCGAACATCGCGCCGAACATCGTCACCACCGTGTCGAACGCGCCGTCCGCGTAGCTCAACTCCTCGGCGTCCCCGACATCGAATCTGATCTCGAGGCCTTCCTGCTCGGCGTTCACTTTCGCCTGCTCGATGAGGTTGGGAGCGATGTCGACGCCGGTGACGAAAGCGCCGCTGCGCGCCGCCGGAATTGCCAGGTTGCCCGTGCCGGTGGCGACGTCGAGCACTCGATCGCCGACGTTCATGCCGAGGCGGCCGATGAACTCCCCGGCTCCGCGCTCATAGCCCCTCGCGATGCGGCCGAAGTCGCCCGCGGTCCATGTCGCGCGAACACGCTCGGTGAGCGGATCCGCGGCGACGGTCTCAACATTCGTGGTCGTCATTGTCGTGTTCTCCGGCTCATGGGAACTGGTGAGCCGCACCGGTCGGTGCGGGATCCGGATTCCAACTCGCGACGCGCCTGACGGGGTTGTCGGCCGCGTTCACATAGGTCAGCGCGAACGGTCCGATCGCGTGGACCTGCACGACGGTCAGTCCGCGCGCCATCGCGTAGTGCGCGTGCTCGGCCGGAATGCTGAGGAAACCGTTCTGACCGATCGCCTCCAGCTGCGACTCGACGAATTGCGACCCCGAGCCGGCGAGGAAGGTGCCCGCGAGCACCGTGACGTTTTCCGTCGTCGGATGCGTGTGCGGTGGAATCTTGTAGCCGTTCGGCAAGCGAAGCCGAACGGTGAACTCCTCGGTCTTGCTCGGGTCGCCTTGAAGGACGGCCATCTCGGCGCCAGGCGGGAAGATGGCGGGAGCCGGGCCCCATTGCTCACTGTTCTGGGCCGCCACGGAATGCGACGCCTGCCCCGTCGGCGCGCTCGGCACGTCGTTCGACGACGAGGACTTCGAGCACGCGGCGGACAGCACCGCGGCGATGATGATAAAAGATGTGCTACGCACGGAATGTCTCCGGTAACTGGTTCACGCCGCGTCCGACAGTGCGCCGGAGTGGCGACGTGGCGTGAGGATACCGGAACCCCGATAGCGCTACAGCGTGGAAACCACGCGGAAATTCACGAGCGGTACGTGGAATTTCGCGGTGACGGGGCGGTCGATACGGGGTGCTCGACGGTCCACGCCGCGAGCTGTGCGCGTGATGCGAAGCCGAGCTTGGACAACGCGTTAGCGACGTGCCCTTCCACCGTCCGCTCGCCGATGCCGAGCTCTCGGGCGATGACTTTGTTCGTCTTGCCGTCGGCAACCAACCGCGCGATGTCGCGTTCCCGACGCGTCAACCCTCCGAACGCTTCGCGCGCCTTTCGCGCCTGTGACATCGGCGCGGGCGGAGGGGCGAGGGTGTCCACATTTTCAATGAACCGCGAGCGCCAGTCCTCGTCGGGGATGGCGCTTGCAAGTTCCCGGGCGAGGGCGCGCGCGCTATCGAACGCGGCGCGCGCCTCGCGACGTTGTCGCTTCAGTCGAAAGACGTTGCCGCGCGCCGCATCGACTCTCCAAAGCAGCGGCCGCGCGGCCTGCACTTCACACTCGGCCCGAGCGACGTCGAGCCCCGCAAGCGCCTCGTCGAACCGCTCGAGCGCGACGAGCGCCTCCGCGCGCAACAACGACGCCCGTGGTGTGCCCAGCGACGGCTCCCCACCCGCGCGCTCGGCGGCGAGGCGGGCGTCGGTGATCCGCAACGCAACCTCGGGACGGCCGCGCGCGAGCGCGATCTCGGCGCGGGCCAGCCAGATCTGTCGCTCGCCAAGCGTGTGCGGCGACGACGCGGCCGCTTCGAGTGAGTCATCGTCGCGACCGGTCCGCTTCGCGACACTATCGAGGATTTCCTCCGCACCAATGGGGTCCGACGTGCGACAGCGCGCGACAGCGAGCGGCGCAGCGGTCCAGCAAATCCAGACGTGCGAACCGAGTTGCCGAGCGATCTGATACGCCGTCTCGAGCTGCTCGCGCGCGCGATCGGGCGCCAACAAATCGAGCAGGATCACGCCGAGCAATCGTATCGCCCCCGACGACCATTGCAGATGCCCGATCTCGCGCGCCAGGGCGAGCGACTGCCGCGCCATCGGGATCGCACGATCGTACTCCCCGCGCCAAGCGAGACTGTCAGCGAGGGTGAAACCGGCGAACGCCTCGCCGGCCCGCCAGCCGATTTCGCGCGTCAACCGCAGCGATCGCTGCTCAACAAGCTCGTCGCGACCGCCGGCCGTCGCGAAGGGCGTAGTGGCCGACACGTGATGCGACGGCCCGCACAACGACAACAGTGTCAGTGCATTGGCCAGTCCGCGCCGGTCGTTGATGGCCGCGAACAACGCGACCGCGCGATCGAAGCTGGCCGCG
>DATLPC010000176.1:0-1909 GCA_035535975.1 Gemmatimonadaceae bacterium
GCGATGGCGGCTCCCAAGCCCATAGGATTTCCCCAGTCGTTCGCGACATCCAGTCGTCGATACGCCGTGGCGCGAATCGACGTCGAGACGTTGCCGCGCTGGAGGTACGCCTCCGCGAGCGGCTGACGATCGGCGAACCCGATGCGCGCGAGGCCGCCCGCATTGTAGCCCTGGCCCATCTCGCGGTCGACGCCGATGCCCGGCGACAACCCCTCGATCTTGTTGAAGCGCAGCATGCCGGCGTCGAGCCCGTAGTGCAGCTTGGGTCGCTGCGGATTCCACGCCGCCTGCTTGTCGATCGCCAACGCCGACTCGGCGTCGCGGCGCAGGGCTTCGAAGTCCGTGTTGGGAAAGAGGTCTTCGCCCGGCGCATAGATCGAGCCGGGAAGCGTAGCGAGGAGTTGAGCGTCGGTGCACGGCATGAGCACGCGGAACCGGATTCCCTCGGCGATGTGCACCGCGAGCAGACTGTCGCGCGAGAGCGAATCGGACGAGTACTTGGCTGACGAATCGCCCGGCGGACGGCATTCACGCGAGCCGCGCCGGTTGCCCCACCAGACGGGACGTCGCACGCGCCCCGTGCGTGGATCGATGTCCGGCGCCGCCGTCGAATCGACGCGCACCTGGCCTTCGGGCAGTGATCTCACCGACTTGTACTCGAACGTCTGCTCGATCGAGAGCGTGACGCGTGCGGCGCTGGCCGACCCTTCGCCCGTGGCGATGCGCGTTTTCGGCAGCCAGAATTTTCCTTCGTACAACCCGTGATCGACGATGATCTCGCGAATCGTGCCGGTGTAGGGACCGAAGCGCTTGATCGTCAGGCTGTCCTTCGAATGAATCTCCCGCTCGAGGAACGGCCAGAGGTCGATCGGCACCGACGGGCGGTAGGCGGCGCGCACGAGATTCCCCGTGGCGATGTCCACCCAGAGCGACCCGACGATGAGGCGCGACGAGGGGCGCCGCGCTTGCACGCGAATCTCGCGCAGATGGATGACGCGATTGTCGGGCAGCTTGATGTTGAGCGAGTCGCCGAGCGAGAAGCGGTAGACGCTGTCGGCGCCGGCGGCGAGCGGGTGTTCGATCCAGTCCCTGAACTTCGGGAGATCGTTGGCGATCTCGGTGGTCGGCCAGAGCCGATCGCGGCCGGGATAAAACGGCAGAATGAAGGGGATATTGTCGTCGCGCTCGGGAGACGGAGCGACCTGGCCAACGATTGGGGCAACGGAGCGGGCGCCGATCAGCTCACCCCACGCGCCGTACTGGTGATCCCAGCCGAGCCGCGCGACGGACTCGTAGCGCGCAGCGAGTCGCATCGCACCGATGGCGCCGAGTGCGCTGAGCGACGCGCCCTTCACCGCGGCGGCGATTCCCGTCCCGGTGATCCCGCTGGCGAGCCCGAGGGATGAGGACAGGCGCTGACGCGTGACGACTTCGTACGAGGCCAGCTGTGCGTCCTGCTGGAGCCGCGCGGCGCGGGCGCGCGCGACGAGGGTGCTCACGTCGGGCGACGGCGGAGGGGAAGGCGACTCGAGCTGGAGCGCGAGGGACAGAAGCGCTATCAAGACGGAGCAAGGCGAGGGATTCTCGAAACTACGAGGCTGGGGACGGCGTGGTTTCGGCTCTTTGAAAGGCGAAGAGCGGGACTAACAGGAGACGGGCTGACAAGAAGCGGGACCAACGAGGGACGGGGACTAACTACAGACGGGACTAACTACAGACGGGACTAACAAGGAACGGAGACAGGTGCGCAACAGCTTACACCGTCGCGCGAGGGTGTCCGTTTTTCTGTGTGTGAGGCCGGATGCGTGCGTCACCGCGGTTCCACGAGCATGCGGTCGCCAAAGAGGACGACGAAGTGCGGCAGCGCCGCGAGCCACTCCCGTGACACATTCCGCCATTTCTTCGTGAT
>DATLPC010000177.1:0-16005 GCA_035535975.1 Gemmatimonadaceae bacterium
GTACTGCGGTGCTAGGGACGTGTCAAGCGCGTGCAGATACCTCCCCGCCGTTACAAGACCCCCTCCCGGCCGTCAGAGGGCTCGTGCAGGGCCGCGAGACGGAGGGCGGGGCTACGGGTTGCGGGGGCGTGCAGGCCGGGAGATCGCCTTAGAACGCGCCGCCCCTACATGAGACGGCCCGCTCAGGGCGGGCCGTCCTCGCACCGTGTGCGCCGCTACGGGCTCGCGAGCTGTCTACCCTTCAACCGTCCAGCACTTGCCGCCCGTGGCGGCTATAGCCCGGGAGAACGCTTCGACGGCGGCGGCTCGCGCGTCGCGCGTCGCGTAGTAGCGTGTCGCCCCGAGAGGGTAGCTCGCCGCGTACCAGGTGCCCCCGTCCTGGCCGGGGTGGTCGTATAGATAGATCGCACCCACCGGCTACCGCCCCCCCGCCACGGCCCGATGATTCGCCCGGCAGCACTTGCCGCAAACCGGCCCGAGAATCCACGCCGCCGGGTTCATGTCCGCTCCGCATTGCGTGCAGTTGCGCGCCACGGCCCGAGCCCGCTCGCGTGCAAGGTGCTCGCGCATACGGCGGCAAAACCCGAGCTGGAACGCACGGTACGGTGGCCACGACTTGTCCCTCGCGTATGACCGACTCATTGTCGCGTGCCATTGGATGTTGCCGTGCTCGCGAATCGAGTCGGCGTAGTCGCGCCCGGCCGCGTAGTGGCGGGCGGTCGGGGACTTGCGCCCGATGCCCGTAGCGTTGTATTCGGCGCTGGTCATCATGCTCGCGCCTCATTCCACTCGGGGGATTCATAATCGGCGGGTGCCCCGGCAGCGGCGAAGAATCGGCCGCGATCAAACCGGGGGTTGTCGGCGGCGAGCGCGTTGGCGATCGTAACCGTGGCCATGCTCAGCACGTAGCCCGAGCCGAGCGTCGTGCGGGTGCGCTCGCGCGCCTCTGCGATCGCGGCGGCTAGCGCCACGTAGTCCTTGCGGGTCATGCGTCCTCCGATCGAGTCGTTTGACTGCACCCCTGTATTGTCCCGCGAGCGGCGGTGCGTGCCTACTGGCCAGAGGTCTAGTTCGGCCCGGCCAGAGGTCTAGTTTGCAACCTAGACTTTCGGCCAGTTGTGCGCGCGGCGTGCGCGTGCTAGTCCTGAGGTCGGCGGCGTGCGTGCGCGGCCGAACGCCTGTTCGTGCTACCGATCGGTCGGAAGCCTAGACCATCGGCTAGGCGAACGCGGGTTCCCACGAACGCCCGTTCGCCCCGGCCTAAGTTCACTCGTACTCTGCCTCAGATTTGTGGCGCACTCTGTAGACGACACTTCGGCACCGCGTGGCGGTCTATACCTCCCCGCCGCGAGACAGCCGCATCAGCTCCGCGAGGTCAGCGTCTGCGTCCTCAGCTTGTTCACCCGACGGCGGCTTGACGGGCACCGTGACGGGAGGAATCCTTCCGTACGGGTCGAGCATCGCCGGGGCGCTAGGACGCGGCACAACGCTGAACGGGATGGTTAGGCCGCGACCGATCGAGAGTGCGAGGAAGGCGAACCCGAGCGCCGCAAGTCCCGCCCGATCAATGCCGGGCGGAACCCACGCGAATGCGGCGCACGTCAGCGCCGCGAATGCCAGTAGGCGAGTCACGGCGCTAGACGATGATCGTGGTGTTGCAAACCGTTCCGAGCGGCGTCATGGTTCGCTCGTGAGGAAGCGGCGACCACCACAGAGTCGTGAGCCCCACCATGTACGGCTGCGCGCCATTCGCGTGTACGGGGAACGGGATGACCTCCGCGTCCGCTCGGTTCGCGTCGTGGGATTCCGTATGGAGTGTTCGTGCGGAGATCGCAGCGCCGTATTCCGCAAGGCTCGGGAAGCGCGCGACGCTTTCGCCGGTCATGCCGATACCTCAACGAGCCCCGACGTGGAGTGATTGCCGGGCGGCATCGGCCCGAGCTGCTCACCCGTGGTGGGATCGCGCCAGACGTTCGCGGCGGCGTCGAAGATCGGCATGGGCGGAATCTGCGGGGGCTGCGGCTGCTGCGTCCCGGCCTGCTGGAACGGTTGCCCGTAGGCAGGCACCGGCACCTGTGGCACCGGCTGCGGAACCTCGACGCGCGGCACGTAGCCGTTCCCCATGCAGTCGGGGCAGCCGCGGGTCACGTTGTTCGGGTTGACGGCCTCGGTGAGAAGGACGCCGTGACCCTTGCATCGCTCGCATCGCATCGTCGTCGGATCGAGCACGGGAGAGTCGGCACCGACTGCGCCGATACCCGAGCACATCGGGCACGCCTCCATGTCGGCCCAGTCCGGCCCGAAGAACCCTGCCATGTTCTCGTGGTGGAGCCGTAGCGCAGTCTCCAGCAGCTCGGCGCGTTGCTCCATGCTCAGCTCGGGCGCGATCGCCTCGGGCTCTGCATCGGGCTCGGCCTCTGTCTCGTCCAGCGGAGCGTCCTCGACGGGCTCGGCGTCCTCGTCCTCGTCGTCGTCTACGTCCTCGGCCTCGACCGCATCGGCCTCGGCTTCGGCCATTTCCCTCACGCGGCTTCGCGTTGCCATCGTGTACCTACCTCTCTAGATCAGTTGTGCGAGCGCCGCGTCTTGTTCAACCACTGGGGGACAGTGTGAAGCGGGGAGAAGGCGGCGCTCGCGTTGTTCACAGGGGCGAGCGTAGCGCGATTGCTAACCCGATGCAAGGAACGTCGTGGCATCCTCCGTCGTCATCCCCCGCTCGGCAAGCTCGCTCATGGCGGTCGCCTCGTCGTATATGTCCTTCTTGTATGCCTTCTTGATTTGGGCGGGCGTCAGCTCCAGGCGCTGAATGTCGCGCTCGGACTGCCACAGGGCGATGACGCGAGTACGCTCGGGCGCGGGCACGCCTATTTCGCCCAGTAGCTGCCCGGCCTCGGGATCGCCAAGCGAGCGGTCTATGTATTCGTTGTGTGCGACCGTGTAGAGGCGCGAGCGAGCCCGCGTGAGCCAGGGGTTCGCCGTCGTCGTGGTGGTGACTTCGGCCTCGGCAATCTGCGTCAAGTGCTCGGCGTCGTCGGGCGTGTACCCGAGCCGCTGATACCCCGCCTTCACCTGAGCGCGATCGAGAATCCCATGCTTGAGCATTCGCTTGAGGTCGATACGGCCCGGCACGAGGTACGCGATTGCCTGGAGCCGATCGCGCCACACGGCCGGGTAGTCGAGCGCCTTCAACAGTCCCGACAGCTCGGCCTGCGAAATCTGCCCGCGCCACAGCATCCGATAGCCCTGGAGCGCCGATGGCAACCGCCAGTGTGCGGCCCAGTAGTCGCGCGCGTCCTGCTCGGTCAACCCATGCTTTGCCGCCTGCGCCGTGAACGGGGCGGGGTAGTCCACGTCGAGCCCGAGCGATTGGCGCTGTGCCGGTGAGTACACCTCACGCACCGCGAAGCGGATCATGTCCGAGAGGGTGGGAATCGCCCGACTAATCTCTTGCAGCGGCCCTCTCCACACCGGGGCGTAGTCGAGTGCCTTTAGCAGCCCGTCGAAATCGCTCTGCGAGATCGCGCCCCGGTACATCATGTTCGCGCCCTGCTCGTACGAGGGAAGCTCCCAGTGTGCCGCCCAGTATTGGCCGGCGCGTTCGGGGCTCAGTCCGACATTCGCGGCGTCGTCAGCGAAGGCGGGCGGAAACTCGGCATCGAGATCGAGCGCCGCCCGCTTCGCGGGATCGTAGACTTCGCGAACGGCGAACCGCACCATGTCGGTCACGCTCGGGATGACGTTGCGGAGTGCTCCGAGCACGCCTCGCCACTGAGGGAGGTACCCGAGCTGCTCGATACCCGTTGTGAAGTCGCCCGGCGTGATCGCACCACGGCGTCGAAGCGCGAGAAGCGTCTCCAGGGGCGGCGCGGACTGCGAAAGCTGCCGCAAGTGATCCATGCGCCAGTCCTGCAATCCGGTGAGCGAGCCTTCGGCCTTCGCGTCGGCGTCCTCCATGAACCCGCGTGCCGCCGCCTGAGCCGCGACCGCTGCGGGCAGAGGCTTCGCACGGTGCGTCCGCCATGCCTCGTTCTCCACGTCCTGCACGAGCGGCGTCAGCGCCGGTGAGACTGCCGAGCCGAGCGCGTAGCCGGTCGCGTTAGAGATCGCGGAACCGAGGAAGCGCCGTAGGAGGAAGCCGCCGCTTACGCCCGATGACATGCGCGCCCCCTCTCGCTACTCGTGGGCGAAGTAGCGGATACCGTCCGCCGCTTCGTCGGTCACGCCCTGGAGCTGCCGGGCAAACTCCGCGACCGAGATCGGCCCGAGCGCCAGGAACGCGAGCCCGAGAAGATCGTCCAGCGCGCCTACCGGCGAGCGGCACACAAGGCGGTTGAGCCGCTTCACATTGGAGCATTGCCAGTAGGGAAACACGCGGGTGAGCGCCACGACCGCAGCGCCGCCGATGACGCCTGCACCGAGGAACTTCTCCAGCCGCGTGAGCCGGTGCGGGATGACTCTGCCGACTTGACCTTGGAGCTGCCCGACCTCGGCCTCGACGCCGTGAACGCCGCGCCACAGTCTCGGGATCGCCACGTCGCGAAGGTGGTCGATACCGCGCCACGCCTTGCCAAACTCCACGTCTGCGGCATGCACGTTCGCGTTCATAACCTTCACCACCTTGGTCGTGACGTAGCGCGTGACGTGCGTAACCTGTGTCTGCACTTCTCCGACCTTGCCGCGCCACGGCTTCACAGCCGCACCCGCCGCGTGGGGGATGACGCCGTACACGAGGTTGTGCATGCCGTTGTGCATCGCGGTTCCGAAGTCCACGAGCGAGCTGCCCAGGTAGTCGATCGCGAGCTTGTTTGCGTGCCACCACGTCCCGAGCACTTCCTCGTTCGCGAGGATGTACCGCCCGAGGGCGTGCTGTACCACGTCGTCTAGCTTGCGAAGCGGCCCGCCGAGATCAATCCGCACCTTCCATACGCCGACGTGCGCCGCGTTCGCGAGCCCTTTGAGGATCGCTCCAAACGAGTAGTCCCACCCGGCTTTGAGCCCCATCGCAATCATCAGGCTCATAAGCGCCCACAGTCCGATCGTCAGCTCCATGCCGACAGCCTCGCCCGCTGCTGCGCCTGCTGCTGGAGCGGCCACTTACAGCTCGTTCGCCGCGCCGCCGCTTGGCCCGCCGCCGCTCGTTCCGCCGCCGCCGCCGCCGCCCCCGTCGACCACGCCGCCAAGCTGCCCGGCAGGAACCTCCCAGAACACCGACTCGTCGGCTGCCTCGTCCGTGTAGTAGATGGTGAAGATCGACTTGAGCTGACCGCCCGGCGTCACGTCCTGCGACCACACCACGTCGGTGTAGCCGGGCGTCGAGAGAATCCTCTCTATCTGCTCGGAGAAGGTGTTAGCGATCGTCTGCACCTGAGCGCGCGTCGTGACCACCCTCGCCCGAATCTCAAAGTACGTCTCGGACGGCTGCGAGAACGCTTGCCACTGGCGCACCTTCTGCACCTTCGTTCCGCCGAGAACGGCGGTTGTCTCAGTGAACCCTGCGAGCCTCGCGGCCATTGCTCCACACCTACCGTTTCTTGTTCGTGGTCGCCGTCATCGCGACGATTTGCCTACCGAGTCTGCGCGTGGCCGTCAGCTTGCGCGGAAGCGTCTTGGAGATCGCGTGCGTCAGACGGCCAAACTCCTTCTCGGCGTGCGGTGCCCATTCGGTTTGAGACTCTGACTTGTCGGTGTTAGCCACCTTCACCATCCGAGTCGGGCGAATACACGGGCACAATGTCGGACACAATCCCGTCGACGCTTGAATCGCCGTAGATTGACCACTTGGTTACGACGACGCCCGTAACCTCGTCGCCGGAAACAGGATCAATCGCATTTAGGCGGAGCACCATGCCCTCTTGCAAGCGAAGCGCCGGGAATCCCTCGTGCAGAGTGAAGTCGGCCACATTAGTGCTCCGCGTGCTCTTGGTCTACCGGAATGATCGGCGTCACCGTATGCGCGGAGCCGCCCGCAGCGGCCACGAGCCCGGTGCGATTGGTCGCGCCCTGCTCTGCGAGCATCTGCGACGTGACGACCGACTTACCGTTCACGGCCTGCGCGAGCGTTCCAATCTGCCCGGCCGATGCGCCCGCAAAGCCGATCGCGGCGGCGTAGACCGCAATCACCGATTCGCCTGTGAGCGTGCCCTGCACACCGAGCACCGTCACCGACGCGAGCACTCCGAGCACGATGAAGGCGTGCATGCCTTGCAGTAGCAGAGATTGGCGCGCGGTCATGGTCGAAAGCCTACCACTGTCTTTTCCATCATGGCCCTACCCCCATAAATGGCAGTTGTACGTGTCGATTGAGTGAGCCCGCCAAGCCTCCGCCGAACTGACCCCAGTGGGGAAATGACGTGCTATTGATCGTGACGAGCACGAGCGCGAGATTGCTTCGGTACGTGTTATCGACAACATCATTGAGCAGCGTCCAGTTTTGCCCGGCGTCGTGCGAGTAGTACGTCTGAACGTGCGTGCCGACCGTCTGCAAGAGAAACAGGGTGTCGGCCGCGATGAACTGCGACGAGCCCGCCACGTCGATTTGCGTGGCGGTGCCGTTGTCCATTCGGAATAGCAGCGCGCCATGCACAGGTGAGCCCGCTGTGAAGTTGACGATGTAGCCGTCGAGCACGCCCCCGGCTCCGCCCGTGTTCGCGAATAGGCGCAGGCTGTAGGACTGGTTCACGTCGATATTCGCAGTCGCGAGCCCCCACACCTGAATGTCGCCGGTCAGCGAGAGGGGCGTCCAGCGAGACGAGAACACGTCTCGGAAGAACACGTCGTCGCCCTGTGCCTGGTGGTTGACGCATTGGAGCTGGAGCGGGTAGTCCACTGAATCGACTTGCGCCCAGTCGCCGCCGCCTGACAGCGGGTTCTCGTTCGCCTGCGGAAAGAGCGTCAGCTCGGGAGTGGTGCGAATGTCCGCCACAGCTCAGGTGCCTATTCATACAGCAGCGTGACGCCGACCTCGGTAGCGCCCACACCGGTCGAGTCCGAGTCGGCAAGTCCGGTCACGGTTGCGATCGCGATTCCCGTGCCGAACGAGGCCGGGCTATCGAGGGACACGTTCGCCGCCGACGCGGGCGGGATGCCGAGCACCATGAGCGGCGTGTCGCTTCCCACGCTCGGGGAGGTCGCCTTGTTGTACAGCTTGACGTAGCGGAAGCCGGTTGCAATGTTCACAATGTAGTAGCCCGTCACGAGCCCGGCCGCTGCCTTCACCACACCCGCGTTCGTGGACGCCGCCGAGATCAGGTGGTACACGCTCGATACTGCAATGCCTCGCGACTGGAGATCGGGTGCCCAGGTCGTGCGGGCCGACGAGCCCTGCGGAATCGTCTGCCCCATAGCGACGCGCGCCATGAGCTGCCCCGACTGCGAAACCGCGTCAAGCGTCGGCACGAAGTCACCCGAGGCACCCGAGCCGTCGTAACGCGCATACACCGTCGACAGTACGACCTCAAGCCCGGGAGGAAGGCGGTACGACGCCGGGAAGCTGCCCGGATTGTCTGTGAAGATGAGCTGTGTTTCAGAGGGCACTACACGACCGAGCGAGGTACCTCACGCGGAGGTTGCTTCGTCGTGTAGAACCGCTCCCACACCGTCCGCACCTGTGTAAGCGCGTCGGTCGCCTGGACGTTCACGACGTGCAGCTTGAACACGCGCGTCGGCTCCAAGAGCAGGGGCGGAATCGGAATCAGCACCGACGAGTCCACGGTCGCCACGACCTCCGTTAGCTGCGCGGAGAACACGTAGTACGCCGTGCTGGACGCCGCGACTACCGTGTTCCCTCCGGTGAGCCCGTAGCGATTGCCACCCGCGTCCTCGTACGAGAGTACGACCTCGCGGTTCGCGGCGGTGCCATCGGTCACGAGCTTGCAGTAGACCGAGATCAGGCGCACGTAGAAATCGCCGGGCAACTGGTACGAGAAGTCGGTACCGGCAGCCGGGCTCGCGTGCGCCTTCCATTCGGGGAAGCCGTAACGCTCAAGTGCGGGAGCGTCGAGAACGGGGGCGCTCGCGTGCATGACGCGACAGCCTAGACGATAACCGCGAGCATCTTCACAGCCGAGAACGTCGTCTCGGCCGCGCCCGATGCCACGGTTGCCGTCAGGACGTACACCTGGCCCGGCAATGACGGCGACGTATCGAAGGCGAAAAGTGCTCCCGAGCCGAGCTTGGTTGCCGCTATGTCTACTGCGCCCGTCGCTCCGAGAGTCGAGCCCGATGCGTCTGTCTTGCGTAGCTTGAGGTCGACCGAGACGCCGCTCCCTCCGACCGTGTATGCGCCGAAGCCGAATACGAGGATGCCCGCCGCCGCAACAATGTCGCCCGAGATCGTGATTGAGCCGACGATAGTTTCGGTTGACCCAGACGGCGACGCCACGACGGTCGCGTTCTGCTGAACGCGGGGCGAGAGGTCGACTCCCGCCCCGCTCAACCTCAGCGGATTAGAGGTAGCCGTCACCGGACGGCTACCCCAGCTCCATGAACTGCAAGTCGATCAGCGGTGCCGTTCCGCCGCCTGCATCGGCGAGCTTCGTGAACGTGACGCCCTTGTTGTTGGAGTTGATGACCGGCACGAGCGCGCGTCCCATGTTGCGAGACAGCTCGTAAAACCACCCGGCACCGATCTGGTTGTTCCAGTGGCCCGGCATCGGAATGGTGAAGTTTCCGGTGTCCGGCCCGAACAGGCCCAGAGTCGTGAACGGAAGGTCGGTCGTGAGCCCGAGAAGGGCGTAGTCGGTGTTCGCCTTCAGGCGGTCGTCGTCCGAGTTGATTGCTTCGGCCGTTCCGTAGGTCGAAGTGGACGCCGCCGCCGCCGGGGAGATCCGAATACCGACGAGGTTTCTGCCTCTCGCCTCGACTTCCTGTGCGGTCATAAAGCGCCCGCCGTAGGTCGCCGGGGTGTCGTACTCCAGCAGCATCGTGAACGTCACGTCATCGTTGAGCGTGGCGAGTGTCTCCACGATCAGCGTGTCGGTCGGGTCGAGAGGCTGTGTGAAGTACGGCGAGAGGAATAGCTGCGGGTTGCCGTCAGCTCCCGAGAGAGTCGGGTTGAACTGATACCCGAAGCGGATACCTCTCACGTTGTCATGCAAGAGCGGCGAGCGGATCGAGAAGTCGCACTTGTGGGCGTTGTTGCCACCCCACGCATCGAGCAACCGAACCGTCGTGCCCGGAGCGAGCCACCGAATCGTGAGCGACTCACCCGACACGGCCGGGAGCGAGTCCCACCCGCCGCCGCCCGTAACGGCGTCGGCGAAGACCGTGATGTCATCGAGGATTTTGCCCATGCCTAGCTCTCACCTTCCGAGTCACCCGATTCGACGGGTTCACCCTTCTTGTCGAGCCCGCGCGCGATCGCTCCCGCGAGGCTCTTGCTCGCGACGGGGAGGAACTGCCCGTCGTGCTCCACACCGACCGTGACCGTACCGGCTTCCTCGTCCACCACGGCCGACACCTTCGGCCCTGCCTGAGTCGCCATCGTCTACGCCGCCTGCCCGCTACCGGGACTGAGCCCAGTTGTGCAGGCCAGTCGAGAACGCAACCATGCGCGCGATCGAGTCTTGGAACGACCCGTTCGGCATCTGATTGATCTGCGACTGCAACGAAGCGATCTGCTGGAGCACCGGGCCGATTGCCTGCTCGTACTTGGAGGCACCGGCCTGAACGCCGACCGAGTAGTTAGCCGCCTTCGCGACGGTCGCCGTGATCCAGCCCTGCTTGCCGACTCGGGAGAGTCCGCGAGCGTACTTGCCCGACGTGATCGCCGCCGTGACGTTCGCCAGCATCTTGTTCTGCGCGGCGATGGCAAGCGCGGTCGGGTCTTTCTGCGTGTTCTGCACGCCTTCGACGAAGCGCGCCTGGCCCTGCGACGCACCCGCGACGTACCGCTGTGCGGCGGTCGCAGCATCCACGATGTAGTGAATGCTCGGAGCGGCGAAGGAACTGCCGGGTAGTCCTCGCATGAATCCTCTTTCCTTTCAGGACGATTGCCCGGCCAGCCTACGCCCTGTTTCCGCCGCGCGGAAGGTTTGCATACAGGGGGGGTACTGTAGTGCGGCGAAAGTGTCGCGAGGTCGGTTTAGACTTCCCTACCTGTGAGAAGGCCGCACGCTAAGACCTATTGCGTCATCTGCGGACGCCACAAGTCCGAGTGCGGATCGTTGTCGGCCCGGGCGAAGTGCGTCGAGTGTGCCGAGTCGCGGATCGCGGAGAATCACGAGGCGATGGTGTTTCACCGTGGCCCGTTCTTTCAACACTGGCGCGAGCGATCGTTAGCGGCGCTTGGCGGCACTACTCGGGAGGCGTAACCAATGTCGAGTCCATTCGTCCCTAGCTCGGTACCGAGCGCGTCGGGCTATCCGCTCGGGCTTGTCGGCGCGACTGCGGCCACGCGCTACGTCGGCGCAACGGCGGCGGCGGCTCCCGCGTCGGGCTCATTCCTCGTGGGCGACTTCGTTATCACCCAGTCGGGCAAGGTGTTCATCTGCACGGTCGCAGGCACGCCGGGTACGTGGACTGAGGTAGGCGCGAGCGCGGGCACCGGACTGTTCTCGGGCTACGCGCAAGTCAGTCACCAACGCGCCCAGAACACAGACGGCGGCGGCTCCACGAGCGGCTCCGATCAGACGTACCCGATAACGACCGAGGACTTCGACACGGCCTCGATCCTGAGCGTGTCGAGCAACACAATCACGATCGTCGCCGGGACGTACTACGTCGACGGGTGGGCGACCATTTCGCTGCCGCAGGCACGAGCGCGGATCAAGCTGCGGAACACGACCGATGGTGCCGACCTCTTGCTCGGACGAAGCCTCTACCAAGGCTCCACCACTCAGATAGCGAACTACCTCACCGTGCGCGGCCGAATCACGCTCGCCGCTCAGAAAGCCGTCGAGTTGCACTACCAAGTGCAGGCGAGTGAGGCGGGCGACGGCCTCGGTGTGAGCACGAACTTTTACGGCGCGGAGGTCTACGCGCAAGTGACCTTCTTCAAAGAGACGTAGGAGCTGCGCCGGTCATGTCGAGCCCGTTCTTTCCGCCCTCGATCCCCGGCCAAGCCGGTTACCCACTCACACCGACGGGTGCATCGGCTGCCACTCGGTACGTCGGCGCAACGGCGTCGGGAGCCCCGGCGACGGGCTCATTCCTCGTCGGTGACTTCATCATTGACCAGACGGGCAAGGTGTACGTCTGCACGGTCGCAGGCTCGCCGGGTACGTGGGTGCAGGCCGGCGCAAGTAGCGGCGGCGGCTTCGGCTCCTACGCACAGGTGAGCTTCGGACAGCCGCAGAACACAGACGGCGGACAGACGACTTCCGGCTCCGATCAGGTGTACCCGATCAATGCCGAGGACTTCGACACGGGCTCGATCCTCACCGTGGCGGCGAACACCATGACCGTAGAGGCGGGCTCGTACTACGTGGACGGGTGGGGAACGGTCACGCAGCAGAACGCCCGTGCGCGAGTCAAGCTGCGCGACACGAGCAACAGCGTCGACCTCTTGCTCGGGCGAAGCCTGTATCAGCAGAACCTCGCCGTGGAGATCAATAACAACCTCACCGTGCGCGGGCGCATCGTGCTCGCCGCTCAGACGAACGTGCAGCTTCACTACGTCGTGCAGTCGAGCGAGAACACGAGTGAGGGGCTCGGTGTCGCGACGAACTACTACGGCGCGGAGAAGTACGCCGAGGTCACGTTCTGGAAAGAGTTGTAGTCGGCGTGGGTGCCTGCGATCCTCGCTACCGCGCGGCTCACGACTCAGGGCCGCGTCCGGCCTCAGCGATTCGGCTCGTGGTTCTCCATTCGACCGAGGGCGGCACCGCCGAATCGAACGCTCGCTACTTTGCGACCACGGCGCAGGCGTCGACGCAGCTCGTGATAGACGACGACGAGTGCTACCGCTGTGTGCCCGATCATGTCATCCCGTGGGGAGCGCCCGGAGTGAACACGTCCGGCTTGCACATTGAGCATGTCGGCTTCGCCGCCTGGAGCGGGGCGGAGTGGCGGCACCACGTTCGGATGCTCCACGAGTCGGCGCGACATACGGCGGCGTGGTGTTTTCACTACAGCATCCCCCGGCGCTACGTCGGCCCGCTCGGGCTCAAGCTGCGCCGCAAGGGAATCACCACGCACGCCGACGCTTCCAAGGCGTTCACACCGGGAGGGCACCACGATCCCGGCCCTGGCTTTCCGAAGGCGCTCTACCTCGGGTTTGTGAAGGACGCATACGCGAAGCTCGTGCGTGCTCGGGCCGCTCGCGAAACCTAGACTTTCGGCCAGGTCATTCCTAGACCCACGGGGGGCGCGATCCGCCGCCACCTGTGGAATGCTCAGGGCATGACCACTACGGAGAGGTTCTCAGAGGGTCAGCGCGTGCGGTTCACAGCGAACGCGCTTGGCACCATAGACCCCGCCTCTGGCGGGCGTGTCGCGTTCACCGAGCACACGGTAGGCGAAGGCGACACCGGCATCATCCTCGCGAACATGGGAGCGATGCCCGAGGGATGGCTGCGAGTGAAGCCCGACGCCTACCCGAGCGAGTTTGTCCCGGTGCATCCCGGCATGATCGAGGCCGTGACCGAATGACCACGCTTCCGATCGACCTACAGCTTGCCGACGCACTCGTGTCGCAGGCGATGTTGAACGAGCGGCTCGTGGCGGCGCTCGCCTCAGTACGCGATGCCCTTGGCGCAGTTGACGAGGTCGCGACCGAGCTGCGCGAGGACGTTGCCACGATCGCGACCGAACAGGCCCGAGTGAACGCACGCATGGAGTCGCTCACGGCCACAGTCGGCAGGCTCATGACGCTCGTGGAGCCGACGGGTGGGCCGGAGCTTCACTCGGTGAAGGTGGACGAATGAACACGACCGAGACGACGAGCAACCTCTACTGGTACGAGTGCGACATGCTGCCTCTCGTCGGGTTCATCCGAGCCGGTGACGAGGCCCAGGCGAAAGAGGCCGCGCTCGACGCGATGCTCGATCGCCTCCGCGAGTACCTCACCCACAACGCGAATCTCAAACTGGAGAGGATCGAGGTATGACGAAGGTAGTGAAGGACGAGACGAAGGCCGAAGGCGCGCCGGGCTCACTGACGCTTGCGACGACCGAGCGCCCGAAGCGCGTGACGCAAACGGAAATGCTCCGCTCCCTGCTGAACCGTGGGGCGAGCCCGACCGGTGAGCGCGGCTCGGTTGAGCTGTCCCGCAATGCGAAGCACGAAGTGCAATACAAGGTGACGGTGTACCACGACGATCCCGACGAGGCGCTCGCGCAGGCGGTCAAGCTGGAGAACGCGCTCGCGCTCTTGTACCCGCAACCCCCGCCAAGCGCATAGGAGGCGATTTTAGTGGCAGGAAGGCATGACCACGCGCAACGCCGTCGAAGCACGCGAGCGGGACGCGAGAAGGGGTGTCGGGTGAGCATCCCGGCGGAGGTCTTGCAGGCGGTCGGAATCGACCCGAGCGAGCCCCCGCCCTTCTATCGAACCTGGCCCGGCCCGAAGCGTAAGAATCCGACCGTGCTCGTGCAGCTCTACCGGGAGCCGTGACCGATGCGTTGCGTATGGGTTGACGCAGGCTCCGACGATGATCCCGCGAAGCTCAAGCCGCTCGGTGCGTTCCCCGCATTCGACATTCGCGAGCCTCGCCTTACGCCCGTGTACCTCGCCGCTCGCAACGTGACCTACGGCGCGGTCGGCGTGTACGCCGTCGCCTCGTGGTGGCCGAACCTCGGGCCGCGCGAGTTTGCCACGACCGTCTCGCGGCGGCTCACTCAGGTGGCCGGGCCTACGTCACCGGCCAGTATGCCGATCGTCTGCCTAGACATTGAGGACAAGCCCGCCGAGTGGTACCTGGACGCGCTTCGCCAGTGGCGGCGTCACCGAGCCGAGCGCGTAACGGACGTGACGCTAGAGGGACACAAAGGCGGCATCTTCACGGCGGGGCAACTGCTCATGCTGTACGGGCTCGTTCGCTACGTCGTGCCCCAGTGTTACAACGGCGCGATGACCCAGACGTGGGATTCGTTCGCGATGGCGCTCGACCTGAACGAGCACGGCCTACCGTTCCCCGGTATTCGACCGTTCTACGATGCGGCGCACCTTCCCGAGTGGTGGGACGGATACGCATTCACGCAAGGGCGTCTACCATGAGTTGGCGACGCTTCGGCCCGGAGTGGAACCCCGTACTCGTTGTCCTCAGCGTGCTCGCGATCGGGTGCGTGCTCGGGATGCTGCGATGGTGGTTCGGGCTCGCGTTCGTCGTCGGCTGCGTCGTCGCCTTCCTCGTGGCGGTGTGGGAATGAGCGCCGCCGACCTGTTGCACGACTACCTCTTTCTCATGCCTGCCGCCGTCCTGCTTGACGCGCTCATTCTGCTCGCGCTCGGCATGGGCGTCGGTCGTTACGTGAGGCGATGGTGGCGACGGTGACGGCCTCGATACCACATTCGGAGCTTCTGGCCGATGCACGCGAGGCACTGGACTACATCGCCGACCGCTTGCCCCCGATGGGCATGACGAGCATCCCCGAAGAACCCACCAAGCCCGCTGAGGCGAACGCGCTCCATGATGCCAAGCGCCGCATCTACCGCGACTTGAGCGGACTCGAAGAGCAGTTGGAGTCCGTATCCGCCGAAGCGCACAAGCGCGGGCAGGACACCTACGAAGCACGGGCGCTGCTGGCAGAGGGACGCGGAGCAGTTCGGCGTGCCGGGTTCGGCCCACCGTCAGAACTTGCGGGCTGGGCGGCGGCCGTAGATGCGATGCTCGGTGACGCCTATCCAGCAAGGAGGCCGCAGCGATGAAGCTGGCCGAGCTGGACGCCCTGTGTACCGATCGCAAGATGATTCGCCACGCCGGGACGACGTTCTTCAACACGCGCGACGCGGCCGTTGCCGCCGACTTCGGCGCTCGCGGAGCACGGGTTAAGGACTGCGGCTACGCGACCGCTCCCATGTGGGAGGTTCACGTCGCCGGGATGCTCGACTTCATCGGGGAGCCGACCGAGAACGAGGACGATCCCGTGCGCGACGCTCGCCCGCGAATCGTGCTGGAGCACTACCGCGAGAGGGACGGCTACGCATGGCCGTCGAAGCCGTGAGCGCGTCGGAGCGAGCGAAGGGTGCGCGCGGCGAACGCGAGGTTGTCGACATGCTTCGCACGTTCGGCATCGCCTGCGATCGCACCGTGCATAACAGTGGCCTCTATCTGCGCGGCGACGTGACCGGAGTGGACGGCTACCACCTGGAGGTCAAGCGCCACGAGACGCTCAGGGTGCCCGCGTGGATTCGCCAAGCCGAGGACGAGTGCGGCGACCTCGTGCCGGTCGTGGCCTTCCGGCAGAGTCGGGGCGAGTGGTATGCGGCGATGCCGCTCCGCGACCTCGCGAGACTGCTCGCGGATAACCGTGGGTAGTGACCGACGTTCGCGCGAGCGGGTCTACTGCGCGGAGGCTTGCGTCCGCGACTGGCCGCGCTTTCGTACGTGGCAAGATCGACGGCTCGCCGGGCTCGTGTACGCCGTTCGCGATGGTGAGATTTGGCGATGTGGGGGGTGCGGTGCTAATGTCCCGCCCCCGATGGTGCAAGCGACGAACAGGAGGCACTAGGTGGCTTTCCTCGCTTTCGTCCTCGCCGCGATCGAGTTTGCACTCGTCGCGTTCGGGGTTGACTTCCCGGCCGATTCCGCGATTGAGAACCTCGCGGCCGGACTGTTTCTCGTCGCACTCGGGCTCGCATTGCCCGGCGTGCTCACTGTGTACCACTCGCGCGGAAGCGCGGGCTAGGTACGTGTCGATGACTCGCAAAGGCCGGGCGCAGCTATGCGTCGTGATGAGGGCGAGTCGGAGGTTCGACACACCGACATAGCTGTGGCGAATGCCGGGCGTTGCGACGAGTCCGCCAGAGTGAGCCGCGTGGGGCTCCGCCTCCGAGCCGAAACCCCCACGCAGCGACACCGAACCCGGGCCGCGACGGACGCTAGACGGCGGCCACTGGTGAATGAGG
>DATLPC010000178.1:0-8224 GCA_035535975.1 Gemmatimonadaceae bacterium
GTTCGAGCTGAGAATCGCGCGGTTGGTGTTCTGTTGGAGCTTCTCGGCCCACACGAGTCCCGGCGTGCCGGCGCGATATCCGACCAGGGAGTCCGGCAACCCGCCGACGAGGCCGTTGTTGCGATACCCCGGTCCGCCGAACGCTTGCGAGCCGATCCCGATGGTGTTGTTCGACTCGTTGCTCGTGTAGCCTTCGTTCGTGACATAGCCAAAGTTCACGAGTGCGTCGAGCTGCGGAGTGATCTGCGCGCTGACGTTCGCGCGGAACGTGTTGAGCAATCTCGTATTCGGGCGAAGCTGCCAGGGGTGAATCGTGACGCCGAGCGAGTCCCAGCGATCGCGCTCGTACTGGTCGAGCTGGAACACGCCGATCTCGTTGTCACGGCCGGCCGACATGAAGTAGCGAATCGCGTCCGAGCCGCCGGTGACCTGCAGGCCAGCCGCTTTGCGGTAGCCGTAGCCGAGTGGCGTGACGGTCGGATCCGTTATCGGATTGTAGACACGCAAGCTGTCCCAACCAAAGGAACCGTCAGCCTTGCGGCAATTACCGGCCGAGACGTCGATCAGGCGGCACTCGCCGGCTTTGATGAGGAGCGCGCCGGTCTTGCTGTGACCAGCGAGCGTGTAGTTGTCCGAGTACCAGTTGCGATCGTCGAGGACGCCGCCCTCGCCGAAGACATTCCATTTGGCGCTGCCGGTGCGACCCTTCTTGGTCGTGATCACGACGACGCCGTTCGCCGCGTCGGTCCCGTACAACGTCGCCGCCGACGGGCCCTTCACGATCTCGACATTCTCGATTTCCTCGGGATTGATGTCGCCAAGGCGGCTGAAGTTGCTGCCGCCGTTGCCGAACGCCGACGAGCTGTTGTTGGCGTTCATGCGAATTCCGTCGATGACAAAGATCGGATCGTTCGAGAGACTGATGCTGCTCACACCGCGCACGCGAATGCGCTGGCCGGAGCCGGTCTGGCCGCCCTGCTGTACGAGCACACCCGAAACGCGGCCGTTCAAGACGTCGGCGAAGTTTCGGATCGGCGCGGTCTCGGTGATTTTCGCGACCGACAGATTCTCGACGGCGTTGCCCACTTCTACGCGTCGCTGCTCGCCGGTGGCGGTCGTGACGACTTCCTCGAGCTGAATGACGGTTTGCGACATGGCGAAGTCGAGCGTCGCCGTCTGGCCCGTCAGCACGCGAACGGAACGTTTCAATTCCTGGTAACCGACGTGCAGCACGCGCACATCGGCCGTGCCCTCGGACACGCCTCGGATGAGATATTTGCCGTCCGGACCAGTGCTCGCGGAGCGCGTCGTGCCGAGGACGATGACGCGCGCATCCGGCAGCGGCGCCCCGCCCGTCGCGGTGACGGTTCCCGAGATGTTCCCTTGCGCGTGGGCGGCAGCTGCGCCGGTGGTGAGGAGTGCAACGACGACTGCGGCGACGAGGCCGAGTGGCCTAGGCGATACCATGACTTCCCTCCGATGGTGGCGGTGGGACAGCAGGTCAGTGTGGAAACGAGGGCAGATACTTTATACGCTCTAACTGCACCACCAATGTGCCGCGTCACGCGGCCGCCGCAACCCGTATAGGGATCTGGCCGGTTGGGCCCATGGACCGAGCCAACACCCGGTCCCTCAAGTCCCGCAACCCGGTCCCCTAATCCAACAGCCGGAAGCCGGGCTAATCCCCGCTCCCAACCACCAATTCCCACGGCGACCTGGCGTCGTTCGTTCTAGTCGAGGTCCACTCGCCGCTCCCGCTTCCGCTCCGACCGCAACTTCTTCGACTTGATCCGCCGCTCCTTCGCCGCCGCCGGCGGTTTCGTCTTGCGCCGCTTTTTTGGAACGTGAAGCGCATGGCGCACGAGGGCCGCGAGTCGTTCATCGGCGGCGCCGCGGTTCTGCTGCTGGCTGCGACGGTCGCTCGCCACCACGCGCACCATACCGTCGCCGTCGAGCCGCGACGCGAGCTTCGTCCGTAACCGGTCGCGCTGTTCGTCGCTCACTGCGCGTGAGCCTTCCAAGTCCCAGAGCAACTCGATGCGGGTCGACGACGTGTTCACGTGCTGCCCGCCCGGGCCGCCCGATCGTGTTGCCCGATAGGTGAGCTCAGACCGCGGAATCGCGATCTCGGGCGTGATGGTCAGCGAATTGGGATCGTGCATCGCACTCGTAACCGTGTGTGGTCGGGATCGTCCTTCGCTATAGCAGATTGCAACAATTTGGCCCCACAGCGATCTGTGGCAGTTTGCAACGCCACCGCCCCTATCCTCCCGCAAGCGTGCGACTTACCCCCCGATCGTCCGACGCGGCGCTGCGTGTCATTCTCGACCCCCGGCGACTGCTTCGCTGGGTCCTGATCGGCCGCATCTGCCTCGCCAGCGCGATCTTCATCGCCGCGGTCTCCAACTGGACGTCGGTCGACTCGAGCAAGACGCTCGTCGCATCGCTCGCCTTCGCCATCTCCGTCATCGTCACGCTCGGGTCGGCGGGATACGGCGAAATCTATAGAAAGCGGTTTGGGCACGCCTTCGTCTACATGCAGGCGATCTTCGACCTGCTCCTCGTCACCGCTGTCGTCCACCTGACGAACGGCACGTCGTCGCCCTTCGCCGCGCTGTACATCCTCGTCATCGCGACGTCGTCGTTGCTCGTGCCGGCGTCCGGCGGCCTGTTGATCGCCGCACTCGGCATCGCGTTCTACTTCGCCGACGTTGTGGTGCTCCTTCGTTCGCCGCTCAGCGATCCAGGCGTCTGGATGCAGCTCTCGGTCATCGCGCTCGTGACCCTCGGGATTCGGTACCTGAGCGCGCGACTTCGTGAGAGCAGTGAAGGGAAGGCCATTCTCGTCGCCGCCCTCGAGCAGACGCGCCTTCAGGCCGATGACATCCTCCGCAACATCCGCAGCGGCGTCGTCACCGTAAACATCGAGGGCCGGTTGCTCTACGCCAACCCCACGGCGGAGCAGCTCCTCGGCGTCGATCTCATCACGCGGGTCGGCGAGCCGGTGCTCGATTCTATAGGTAGGGTCGCTCCGGAGCTTTCGGAGGCGATCCGGAATGCCGCCGAGGCGCGCATCCGCACCACGCGCGGCGAGGGCCTCGTCTCGACGGCGACACGGCGCTTTCCGATCGGCGTCACGACAACGTACACGGAACAGGAAAGCGAGGGTCGCCGGACGGCCACCGCGATCTTCCAGGACCTGTCCGACCAAAAGCGCATGGATGTGCTGCGCTTCCGTGCGGAACGGCTCGAGGGAATCGCCGAGTTGAGCGCGTCGCTCGCCCACGAGATCAAGAATCCGCTGGCGTCCATTCGCAGCGCCGTCGAGCAGATCTCCCGCATGCCGGCGGTGTCCGACGACCAGCGGACGCTGGGGGCGCTCGTGCTCCGTGAGTCGGATCGCTTGTCGCGTCTACTCTCGGAATTTCTCGACTTCGCGCGCGTTCGCGTGGCCCGCACCCAACCGGTGGACCTGGCGACGATCGCGCGCGGCGCGGCGAGCCTGGCCCACGCGCATCCGGATCGCGATCAGAGCGTGCGCGTGACGTGCATCGCGCCGGAGGAGGCGGTGATGTTGGATGGCGACGAAGACCTCCTGCACCGCGCGATCTTCAATCTCGCATTGAACGCGCTCCAAGCCGCGCCGCCGGACAGTGAAGTCCGCATCGAAGTTGCACCGGGCCGGATGGATGCAATTCCGGTTGGCCTCCCCTTCGACGAAGAGGCCGTTTCCCTCCGCGTCACCGACGCCGGTCCGGGAATTCCCGCCGAGGTTCGCGACCGGATGTTCGACCCGTTCTTCACCACCAAAGCGAACGGCACCGGATTGGGCCTCGCCGTCGTGCACCGCGCCATCGAAGCGCATCGCGGCGTCGTGCTCGTCGACTCGAGCAAGTTGGGAACCCGCTTCACCGTGGTGTTGCCGCGCTCGCAGCAGCCCGTCCGCTCATCAGCCACGCCCGCACGGGCTGTCGCTACCATCGCAAGGAGCTTTTCGTGATCGATGCGTCTGGTCTCAAGCCGAGTGTCCTCATCGTCGACGACGAGTCGGGGATTCTCGACTCGCTGAACATTCTGCTGCGCAATGAAGGCTTCGCGCCGCGCCTCGCGCACGGCGGCAAGGAGGGGCTCGAGAAGATCAGCGAGATGAGCCCCGACATCGTGCTCACCGACATCCGTATGCCGCATGTGAGCGGCGTCGACATCCTCGCCGCGGCGCGTGAAGCCGACCCCGATGTTCCGGTGATTCTCATGACCGCGCAGGCGACGCTCCAGTCGGCGATGCAGGCGGTGAACGCCGGCGCCTACTATTACATCCAGAAGCCGTTCCGCAACGACGAGTTGGTGGCGATCCTGCGCCGCGCCGCGGAGCACCGCAATCTCCGCGCGGAGAACAAGTCGTTGAAGCAGGCGATTCGTCGCGCTGGAGGCGCCGGCGGGACGCGGCCGGTTGGCACGAGCAAGAGCTGGCTCGACGTGTTGCGTCTCGTCGAGACGGTCGCCCCCACCGATTCGACGGTGCTCCTGCAGGGCGAGTCGGGAACCGGTAAGGAAGTGATCGCGCGCTACCTCCATGAGCTCTCGACGCGAACCGAGGGGCCGTTTCTCTCCATCAACTGCGGGGCGCTCCCGGAAAGCCTGCTCGAGAGTGAGCTCTTCGGACACGTGAAGGGCTCGTTCACCGGCGCGGTGAAAGACAAACTCGGTCTCTTCGGCGCGTCGTCGAAAGGCACGTTCTTCCTCGACGAGATTGGCGAGACGACGCCGGCGACGCAGGTCAAGCTGCTGCGCGCGCTGCAGCACCGCGAGGTGATCCCCGTCGGCGCGACCGAACCGATCCCGGTCGACACGCGGCTGATCGCCGCGACGAATCGCGACCTCGAAGAAGAGATTCGTGCCGGAAACTTCCGCAGCGATCTGTACTATCGGTTGAACGTCATCGCGATCCACTTGCCGCCGCTCCGTCAGCGGCAGGACGACATCCCGATTCTCGCCGAACATTTCCTCCAGCGCATCGCCGGTGTGCGCGGCGAGGAGCCGAAGCGTCTCAGCACCGCCGCGCGCGACGCGCTGCTCGACTACGCCTGGCCGGGAAACGTGCGAGAGCTGGAGAACGCGCTCGAGCGGTCCATCATTCTCACCGAAGGCCCGGAGATCGGCGTTCCGACGCTGCCCGAGCGCGTGACGCAGCGTCGCGCCGAACCGCTCGTGTCGACCCGCACGCCGCCGAACCCGACGCTCGAGTCGGTGGAGCGCGCCTACATCATGTGGGTGCTGCAATCCGAGAACGGCAACAAGTCGCGCGCGGCCGAAGTCCTCGGGATCGATCCGTCCACTTTGTATCGCAAGCTCTCGCGCTACGGAGTCGAAGAGTGACGGCGCCGGCTCTCCGCCGACGAACGCCGCTCGACCCGAACACCGCGTTGCTGTCGGTCTTGATTCCGGTATACAACGAGCGAGAGACGATCGACCTCATCGTCGACCAAGTGCGCGCCACGCCGATCCGGAAGGAGATCATTTGCGTGGATGACCACTCCACCGACGGCACGCAGCAGATCCTCGAGACGCTGCTCGCGCAGGGAAAAATCGACCAGCTCTTTCGGCAGCCGGAGAATCGCGGCAAGGGCGCCGCGATCCGCCAGGCGTTGTCGATGAGTCGCGGAGACATCGTGATCGTGCAGGACGCGGACTTGGAGTACGACCCAGAGGATTGGCCGGTCGTGCTCGAGCCGATTCTGGACGGCCGAGCCGACGCCTCATTCGGATCGCGCTTCCTCGGTGGACCGCACCGCGTGCTCTACTACTGGCATTCCGTCGGCAACCACTGGCTGACGAGGTACAGCAACATGCTCACCAACGTCAATCTCACCGACATGGAAACGTGCTATAAGGCCATTCGGGGCGAGCTGGCGCGCGCGCTGCTTCCAAAGTTGACCGCCAATCGCTTCGGCTTCGAGCCGGAGATCACGGCACGGCTGGCGAAAGCCGACGCGCGAATTTTCGAAGTGCCGATCAGCTACTCCGGGCGTACCTACGCCGAGGGGAAAAAGATCGGCTGGAAAGACGGCGTCGCGGCGTTGTGGCACATCACGAAGTACAACTTCTTCGGCTGATCACGGAGTGAACCCGATGCTCCGTCGTTCCGCGTGGTTCGCCCCGATCTCGCTCGCGCTGCTCGCCATCGCCGCCTCGGCGTCGAGCATCGTCAACGAGTTCACCTACGACGACCGCCCGGTCATTCTCGACAATCCGTTCATGCACGACTTGCACGGATGGTGGCGCGTCTTTGCGAGATCGTACTGGCCGCAAGACTGGGGCGGGGACGGGTATCGGCCGCTCACGTCGCTGGCGTTCAAGCTCGAGTTCGCGCTGAGCGGCGGCAACCCCGTCGTCGTGCACGGCGCGAACATCGTCCTCTACGCACTGTGCGCGGTATTCGCGTTCTATCTTGCGCGCCGCGTCCTGCCCGAGTGGTGTGCCTGGGTGGTCGCGGCGCTGTTCGCCGTGCATCCGGTGCACGTGGAAGCGGTGGCGAACGGCGTCGGTCAGTCGGAGCTGCTCGTCGCGGCGTTCATGGTTCCCGCGGTGACGCTCTATCTGCGCGACCGGATGCGCGACGGCGGCGTCCTTGCCCCGCGAACAATCGCCGCGATCCTGCTGCTCTACGCCGGCGCCTGCTTCTCGAAGGAACATGGGATCGTCCTCCCCGCGCTCCTCGTCGTCGCCGAGCTCACGGTCATCGCCGACGCGACATCGCTCAGCGAGCGAGTACGACGGTTGCGTCCCTTCTATCTCGGGTTGACCGTGATCGCGCTCGCCTTCCTCGCGGCGCGCTCACGCGTCTTCGCGGGGCAGGGGATCGTGGGGTTTCAACCATTCCAGCCGTTCGCCTCTCTTCACATCTCGGCGAGCGATCGGTTGTTGACGGCGATCGGCGTCGTGCCCGACTGGTTCCGGCTGTTGTATTGGCCGGTACATCTCTCCTCGGAGTACAGCCCGCCGGAGACCGAGATCGCGCAGGGGCTGAGTATGTCGCAGCTGCCGGGGTTCCTCCTCCTCGCGGCGATCATCGCGCTCGGCGTCATGCTGCGACGCCGGAGGCCGGCGATGAGCTTCGGAATTGCCTTCGCGGCGATCACGCTGCTGCCGTCGAGCAACTTTCTCGTCACGACCGGAATTGTGCTCGCCGAGCGGACGCTCTTCCTCCCGAGCCTCGGCGCGATGATTCTGCTCGGCGCGGTCCTCGTCCCGGCGATCGACGCCTGGCGCGAACGATTCCCCGCGGGAGGCGGGTCAGCCGTTCGACTGGCGCCGCAACTGTTATGTGGCCTGGTGCTGCTCACGGGCGCCGCCCGCAGCGAGCGACGAGCGACCGTGTGGCACGACAACGACAGGTTGTTCCGGAACGCTGTCGTCGATTCACCCGATGGCTATCGGCCGCACTACATGCTCGGCTCATGGCTATTCCAGCACGACCAGATGCGCGAAGGCGAGGCGCAATACAGAATCGCGCTCAAGCTCTTTCCCTACGATCCGTACATGACGTTCAACCTCGCGGAGCAGTACCGGAGGTTCGGCCTCTGCGCACCTGCTATTCCTTTTTACCGTTGGACCTGGGACCTCGATCCCGATTTCCCGATGGGCCGTACGCAGTTGGCGACGTGCCTCCTCGAGGTCGGCGAGTACGATTCGGCGAAAGTCGCCGCGCTCGGCGCCCTGAAGGCCGGGGGCCCATCGCGAATCACGCATCGCCTCATCAGGCTTGCCGACTCGTCCAAGGCTGCTGCGCATTCGGCAGCGAAGAAAAATGACACCGCGGGAGCGGCGGCGGTGGCAAGTACTCGGACCGACGGTGGCAAACTGCCAGAGACAGTGCAAAAGGCGGTAGGAAAAGCAGGTGTTCCGTAGCCCATGAACATGCGAAGCTCAAATCAGAACTGGGCTTAGGCCATGCCGGGCCCGTCGGTCCGCCTGTTGCCTTACTGCCGGCCGGTGGTTCGACGCAGTGCCTCATCACTCCCTCTCTTTCTGGTGAAACGAGACATGCTCAAACAGCGCAAGGGCTTTACCCTGATCGAACTTCTGATCGTCGTCGTGATCATCGGCATCTTGGCCGCGATCGCGATCCCGAAGTTCGCCAACACGAAGCAGAAGGCGTACATCACGGCCATGAAGTCCGACCTCCGCAACCTGGTCACGGCTGAAGAGGCGTACTTCTCCGACA
>DATLPC010000179.1:0-2867 GCA_035535975.1 Gemmatimonadaceae bacterium
ACCGAGATCGCCGACCGCCACGCGACTCACATAGTGGCCGAAGCGCTGTGGCAGTGGGTCGTCCACATGGAGCTCGGCGCGAAGGCGGGCGATCGTCGCGCTGTCGGCGCGCTCGCCGACCATCGCCTCGACAGGGTCGCCTGGCGCGACGTACAGCAGCAAAAACGCGACGACGAGCACGCCGAACAGCGTCGGAATGGCAAGAAGAAGCCGGCGCGCGATGAAGCGGCTCATGGCTTCGCCGTCGAGATCGTGACGTCGAGCCAGCGCTGCCCGTTGAAGATCACCGGTGGCACGAAGTGCTTGATCCAGGGCTGCACGGCGTACAGCTCATTATAGAAGTAGAGAAAGACCATCGGCGCTTCGGCGAAGGCGATCGAGTCCGCCTGCTTGTAGAGCGCGTTGCGCTTGGTCTCGTCGAGCTCGCGGCGGGACGCGGTCACCAACGAGTCGAAGCGCGGATTCGAATAGAACGATACGTTTCCGCCGGCGCCCTTGTTCGCGCTGTGCAACAGGGGATAGAGAAAATCCTCGGCGTCCGGATAGTCGGCGTACCAGTCCTTGAGAATCATGTCGGTCTGGCCTTTGCGCGCCGCGCCGCGCGCCGCCGCCGATTCGCGCTGGACGATCTTCGCGCGAATGCCGACCGCGTTGAGGTACGCCTGCACCGTCTCGGCGATTCGCAGATAGATCGGCGTCGTCGACGTCCAGAGCTCGATGTCGATGCCGTTGGGATGGCCGGCCGCGGCGAGCAGTTGCTTGGCTTTCGCCGGATCGTACGCGTATGGCTTTCGGGTGCTGTCGTAGCCGCCCAGCGCGGGAGGCACGACGCCCGCGGCGCGCGTGCCCCGTCCGCCGATGAGCCGCTCGATGATGCGGCTGACGTCGATCGCGTAGTTGATCGCCTGTCGGACGCGCGGGTCGACGAGCGGCCCGCGGGTCGTGTTGATGCCGATGTATACCAGCTCGAGCGCCGGCGTGGACATCAGCATCGGCTTGCGGCTCTCATCTTCCATCCAATCCGACGCTTCGGCCGCCGGAATCTGGAGAATGTCGACGTTGCCGCTCTCGTATTCGGCGACCGCGGTGCTCGGCTCGGCGACGACGCGCGCCCGCAACGTGTCCGTTTTTGGTACGCCGGCGAAATACGATGGATTCTTCGCGAACAGCAGGTAGTCGTCGTGCTTCCACTCGACGAGCTTCCACGGCCCCGTCCCGATGGGGTGCTCACCGAAATTGGCGGGCACGCTGTCGGGAATCACCGAGGCGACCGGCATCGCCAGCATCTTGGTGAAGATGGCCAGCGGTTCGGTGAGCGTGACGACGAGCGTCGAATCGTTCGGCGCGGCGAGCCCGGTGACCGACTTGAGCTTTCCGCCATTGAAGTCCCTGGCGCCGGCGATGGGGAAGAGAAACTGCGCCGCCCCGCTCTTCGTCGCCGGTTGGAGGGCCCGCTCCCAGCTATGGACGATATTGTGCGCCGTGAATGGACGGCCGTCTTGAAACGTGACGCCGTGCTTGAGGTGAAAGGTGTACCGCAGGCCGTCGGGCGTGACCTCCCAGCGCTCGGCGAGCCCGGGTTCGACGCGAGCATCCGGTGTGAAGCGCGTCAGTCCGTCGAAGACGTAGGCGACGGCTCGGCCAGTCGGGACGTCGGTGGAGAGCGCCGGGTCCAGGGAGCGCGGATCGTAGGTGTCGCGGGAGTCGACGATCTCGTGTCGGGATGGCGCACCGGTCGAGCCGCATGCTCCGAGGCAAAGCGCAACCGCCAGCAGAAGCACGATAGGTGGTCGTTCGTCTTCCATTGACAGTGGCTAAGTCGCGCGAGAACTTACTGTTTCCCGCCGTTCAGCGTCAATCGGATGCGCCCGCCGGAGGTAGTCCCGCGCGGGCGCGTTGTGCGTCGCACCGCCAGCGTCGGGTGGTGTCACGATGATCAGCGCTTCCCGGGCCAGACGTGGCCGTGGGACTCATGAGGACCGAATGTCTGCAAAGAGCGATCCGCTCGCTCGATTCGCGCTTGCGGCGCTCATTGCTTTTTTCGTCCCGGCGTCGGTCCGCGCGCAGGACGTGGATTGTGATCAGCCCAACGAGCGCGAGGTTCGGTCGCTCCGCTTCGAGGGGAATCAGACCTTCGACACCGACCAGCTCTCGGCGATCGTCATCACGACGCCGTCATCGTTCGCACGGCGCTATTTCAGGGTCTTCGGCACGAAGCGCTGCTATCCGAGCGACGGGCTGACGCAGGACGTCACGAATCTCAAGGCGTTCTACCAGATCAACGGCTTTTACGACGCGCGCGTCGACACCGTCGTAACCGCGGTTTCCGGCTCGGCCGTGCGCGTGATGTTTCGCATCAACGAGGGGCAACCGCTGACCCTCGACTCGTTGACCATCACGGGTCTCGATTCCGTCGCCGACCGTTCGGCGATTCTGCGTAATCTTCCGCTTGCTGTCGGACAGCGGTTCGGGCGGCTCCAACTCGCCAACGAGACCGACTCGATCACGATTCGGCTGCGACACATCGGCTATCCGGCGGCGACGGTTTATCCGTCGTACGACGCGCACAGGCCGGAGCATCGCGCCGAGGCGCGCTTCGAGGTCCAGACGGGTGAGCTCGCGCGGTTCGGGACGATCGCCGTGCGAAGCGCGAACGAAAAGGGGGGTCGCCCCGAGATCGACAGCGGCGCAGTGCTCCGGCTGCTGGGATTCCGATCGGGCGATCGCTACAGCGATCGCTCGCTCAGCGATGCTTCGCGGAACCTGTACAATCTGGGCGCGTATCGCCACGTGAACGTCGCGCTCGACACAACGGTTTCCCTCACCGACAGCATCGTGCGGGTCGGCGTCGATCTGCGCGAAGACTT
>DATLPC010000180.1:0-24773 GCA_035535975.1 Gemmatimonadaceae bacterium
TGTCGGAGAAGTACGCCTCTTCAGCCGTGACCAGGTTGCGGAGGTCGGACTTCATGGCCGTGATGTACGCCTTCTGCTTCGTGTTGGCGAACTTCGGGATCGCGATCGCGGCCAAGATGCCGATGATCACGACGACGATCAAAAGCTCGATGAGCGTGAAGCCCTTACGATTGCGCAGCATGAGCACTCCTTGGGGTGTTGGGTCGTCGTCGACCCGTACTGAGGTGGGGGTCGAATTCGACGCACCAAATGGCAAGGAAGGGGCCTCATCAGACTATTCATCTATCTCTTTGTAAAACAACGCTTTACATTGTTTAGGCGACCATTATTTGGCGACCCAATGGCCAGCCAAACGCACGATTCCGCGCAAGTTGCGAAGTATGGGAACACGTATGTCTATGCCGAATAACCAGCGGCGATTCGAGCCGTTCGCGCGTGAGCCAGAACCGTGTCGTCGACATTCCGGCCGTAACCGCCCGCGATCGTGATCACGACCGGCAAGCCGACTTCGCGAGCTTGTTGAAGAACGATCGTGTCGCGCCGAGCCAGGCCCTCGAAGGTCAGCGCCAGGCGGCCGAGTCGGTCACTCTCGTGCGGGTCGGCGCCGGCGAGGTACACGACGAGGTCGGCACGGGCGGCGACGATGGCATTCGACAGCGACCGATCGAGAAGCTCGAGGTAGGTGTCGTCTCCCGTGCCGTCGTTCAATTCGACGTCGAGGCATCCGGCCACTTTGTGGAACGGATAGTTCTTGCCGCCGTGCATGCTGAACGTGAACACGGTCTCGTCCCCGGCGAAGACGGCATGCGTGCCGTTGCCCTGATGGACGTCGAGGTCGACGACGAGCGCGCGACGGATCTTCCGCTCGCGCTGGAGCGCGCGAATCGCGATCGCGGTGTCGTTGAAAACGCAGAATCCTTCGCCATGCGAGGGAAAGGCGTGGTGCGTCCCGCCGGCAAGGTTCATCGCGACGCCGCGGTCCACGGCGAATTCCGCCGCCTCGCGTGTGCCGCCCGCCGCCCGATACGACCGCTCGACGAGCGCGCGGGACCAGGGGAAGCCGAGACGGCGCTCCTCGTCCGCGTCGAGACGACCGCTCGTGAAGCGGTCCACGTAGTCCGGCGTGTGGACGAGTAACAGGTCTTCGCGGGATACGGGCGCCGGATCGTGCAGATTCTCCGGCGCGACGATGCCTTCGGCGATGACTCGGTCGCGCAGCAACGCGTACTTCGCGATCGGAAAGCGATGGCCCTCGGGCAGCGGAAAAGAGTATTTCGCGCTCGACCACGCGTGGAGGGACATCGCGGCGGCCGTCGATCAGCCGCCGCGCTTGCCGAGCGTGACGCGGCGCGTGAGCCGTTGCCCGTCGCGCACCAAGACGATCGTCACCTCGTCGCCCGGCTTGTGCGCGTACAGCGCGTCGGAATAGCTATAGAGATCTTTAATCGGCTTGCCGTCGAGCTCGACGATCACGTCGCCGGCCTTGAGGCCGCCGACATCGGCCGGGCTCCCAGCCGTGACACCGGTCAGTCGGAGGCCTGGAACGTCGCCACCCGCCATGTCCGGGATGGAGCCGAGGTAGACTCCCGAGCCGGTGCGATTGCTCGCCGCTTGCGACACGGCCGCCCGCACGAACCCGAGTCGGGCCGGACGATCCGCGACGTCTCGCGCGATCCGCTCGGCCAGCGCGACGATTCGCGCTTCGCCGCCGGCATTGATGCGCTCCGGCACGTCGCTGATTTTGTGATAGTCCTCATGCTGGTCCGTAAAGAAGTGCAGCACCGGGACGTTCTTCGCGTAGAACGAACTGTGGTCCGACGGACCGAAGCCGTCGCCCTGGGCTGCGATCGTCAGCTTCGGCTGCGTGTTCGCCGCGTCGACGATCGCGGGCCACTCGATGGCCGTGGCCACACCGAACACGAGGAGCTTGTCGTTTCGCAGGCGGCCAACCATGTCGAAGTTGAGCATCGCGTCGACGCTATCGATCGGCACGGGCATGTGGTCCACGAAATACGACGAGCCGAGGAGACCCTGCTCTTCTCCCGAGAAGTTGGCGACGATGATCGAGCGCCGGGCCGGGCGTCGGGCAAAGTGCGATGCGAGGGCGAGAACCGCCGCCGTTCCGGACGCGTTGTCGTCGGCACCGCGCCGAACGCCATGCGCCTCGGGGTCGAGCGCGCCGTCAGTCGACGTGCCGAGGTGGTCGAAGTGCGCGCCGATGACAACGTACTCGCCTTGCAAGCCGGCATCGCTGCCGGGGATCAGCGCAAAAACATTCTGGGTCGGGATACTCGGCGGGGGCCCCTCGCGAACCAACGGGTGCGCGACGAACGGCTGCCGATACCCGGCGGCCAGCGGCCGCAACCCGAGCGCTTGATACCGCTCGGCGATGTAGGCCGCCGCACGGTCATTCCCGGGTGTTCCGATCAGCCTTCCCGCCAGCGCGGGGCTGGCGAGATACGAGATGTCGGCGACGATCGCCGCCGAATCCGACACCGGTGGGAGCTGCGGGGTCGGATGGGCCGGCGTGCAGCCGGCGACGATGAACGCGAGCGCCCCGGCGACGAGGCGAAAGGCACGGTATGAGGCGGCCATCATAATTCTCTAAAGACTCTTCGAATCAGCGGGCGCGAAAATCCGTTTTGTCGTTGACTTCACGGCAGACGTCGGCGAGCAACGCCGCCGTGCGGTCCACGTCTTCGAGGCTCACGAGCTCATTCGGGGAGTGCATGTACCGGTTGGGGATGGAGACGAGGCCGGTCGCCACGCCTTCCCGCGCGATGTGGATCGCGTCGGCATTGGTGGACGTGTCGCGCCCCGCGGCGTGCACCGAGTACGCGATGCTCTGCCGCTCGGCGACGGTGCGGAGCAAAGAAAAGACGACCGGCGAGATGATCGCGCCGCGGCTCAACACCGGGCCGCCGCCGATGCGGTGATCGCCGATCTCCTTCTTCTCGATGTTCGGGTGGTCCGTGGCGAAGGTGACGTCGATGACGATCGCCATTTGAGGATTGATGCAGTTCGTGCAGACTAGGGCTCCCCCGCCGTGCCAGGCGATCTCCTCCTGGGTCGTCGCCGCGGCGACGACGCGCGCCGCTCCCGGTTTCTCGGCGTAGCGGCGGAGCGCCTCGAGCACGACGAACGCGCCGATGCGATCGTCGATCGAACGCGAGACGATGCGGCCGTTCGGAAGATCGATCGTCTTCGAGTCGATCACGCCCGGATCGCCGACGCTCAGTCTCGCTTCAGCTTCGGCCTTGTTCGCCGCGCCGATGTCGACCCACAACTCGGTCATCTTCGACGCTTGGTCGCGGTCCGCCGTCTTCATGAGGTGAATCGGCTTTTTTCCGACGACCCCGAGGACATCGCCATCACGGCCAAGAAAGCGAATCCGTTGGCCGACGAGGACCTGCGGATCCCAACCACCGATCGGCGACGGGTAGACGTAACCCTCGTCGTCGATGAATTGCACGATCAGACCGATCTCGTCGATGTGGCCGTCGAGCATGATCGTCGGCGACCCGCCGGGATTGATCTCGGCCATCGAGTTACCGGCGACGTCGGTCGTGACCTTGGCGAATTTGGATGCTTCTTCCCGCCAGACTTTGGCGGCCGGCCCCTCGAACCCCGACGGCGCGGGCGTGTCGAGGAGTCGCTTCAGGAACGCAATGGAGGACTCGCTGAGCATGTTGCGGTGACGAGCGATCGTGCAGCCGCGTTACGCGGCGTCTTTCCGGATCGGGAATGCCAAGAAGCTGAGGAGCTGAATGACGAGCCCCGCGGCGTACCAGCGCAGATCCTCGGTCAGCCCGTAGTAGAGGATGCCGAACCACGTCAGCATCTGGCCGAACAACCAACCGTGCAGGCTGTCCGGGATCCCGATCGCCGAGCGCCGTCGCTGCGTCCAGCGACTGTTATAGAAGCGCAGGTCGATCATTTGTATGAGCGCGTAGATCCACGTCAGCACGCCAACGCCGCGGAGCTTCTTGACGAGTATCGGCTGCGCGAGGTGTGAAGCACCCAACGTGTGGAACACGTAGACGGCGAGACCGAGGAAAAGCGACACACCAAGCATGATCGCCCGAACGCGTATGAGGCGGTCGGGTGAAAGCCATGAGTTTCGCTGCTCGGCGGCACGTGCCGACGGTCCGAGCTCCGCGATCGGGGGAACCATAAAAAACCGCCTAAAAATGGCCGCCGCCTACCGGCTGCGCTCGTAAACGGCCCGTCCCGCAATATACGTCGCGAGCACAGTGGTGCCGAGTATTTGCGACTCGGGCACGACCATGATATCCCGGTCCAGGATCACGAAGTCCGCGAGCTTTCCAGGCGTCAGCGAGCCCATCATCTGTTCCTGAAAGGCCGCGAACGCCGGCCAGATCGTCATTCCCTTGAGTGCCTCGTCGCGCGTCATACGCTGCTCCGGGAACCAGCCGCCGGGCGGCCAATCGTGCTCGTCCTGTCGGGATACCGCTGAATGAAAGGAGTAGAGCGGGTTGACGCGCTCGACCGGGAAGTCGCTGCCGTTGGGGATGATGACGCCTGTGCTCAGAAGCGACCGCCAGGCGTAAGCGCCCAGGGTGTGGGCGTAACCCAACCGCGTCGAAGCCCAGTACATGTCGCTCGTTTGATGCACCGCCTGCATCGAGGGGATCACGCCGAGCTGGGCGAACCGGGGTACGTCGGCGTGGTCGAGCACCTGCACGTGCTCGATGCGAAAGCGGTGATCGGCCACCGGCACGGCCTTGAGCGCGGCCTCATACGCGTCGAGCGTGACGCGGTTGCCACGATCGCCAATCGCGTGGGTCGCCACCTGGAAGCCGTTCCGAAGCGCACGCGTCGACACGTCGCGCAGGTGTTCCGGGGTCGACCGCAGCAGCCCCGTGTTCTTGGGATCGTCCGCGTATGGGTCGAGCAGCGCGGCGCCGCGCGAGCCAAGCGCACCGTCGGCGTACAGCTTGATCGAGCGAATCCACAGCTTGTTGTCGTACAGTCCGATCTGCGGTCCGCGTTGGAAGTAGTGTGCGATCGCCGCGCTGTCATCACCGATCATGGCGTAGACGCGGAGATTGAAATTCCCCGCCTTGGCGAGCTCCTCGAATACGTCGAGCACCTCGCGCGGCTCGCCGGCGTCGTGCAACGCAACCAGCCCCCATCGATTCGCTTCGGCGATCGCGGCTAGCGTGGCACTCTTCATCTCGTCGTGC
The DNA here is from genome assembly GCA_035535975.1 of Gemmatimonadaceae bacterium. GTDB lineage: Bacteria > Gemmatimonadota > Gemmatimonadetes > Gemmatimonadales > Gemmatimonadaceae > JAQBQB01. The sequence continues at coordinate 5,208 of DATLPC010000180.1, forward strand.
GACATGTTCGGGACGACGCGTTCGATGATGCTCATCGCGTTGTCGACGAACACGCCCGTCGGCTCGCCATTCGGGCCGCGCTCGATGCGGCCGCCGGCCGGATCTTTCGTCGCCGCGGTCACTCCCGCCGCGCGCATCGCGGCGGCGTTGGCGAGAATCGCGTGTCCGTCGATCCGCGTGAGCACGACCGGGTTGTTGGGAGAGACGCGCGACAACGCCTCATGCGTCGGAAAGCGCGTGTCGCCCCATTTGTTCTGGTCCCACCCGCGGCCCTGAATCCACCGCCCACCAGACGATTGGCCGACGCGAGCCGCGACGCGCAAGACGATCTCATCGAACGAGCGCGTATCGGTGAGGTCGATGTTGCGAAGGAAGTCGCCGAGGCCGAAGAGGTGGGCGTGCGCGTCGACCATGCCGGGGATGACGGTGCGGCCGGTGAGGTCGAGCACCTTCGTCGAGGGGCCGCGATAAAGCAGCGCTTCGCGCACTGAACCGACGAACTGCACCTTGCCGTCGCGGACTGCCATCGCCGATACGAAGGGACGGCTGTCGTCGACGGTGTAGATCCTGGCGTTGGTGACGACGATGTCGGCGGGTGTCGGGGAGGTAGAGGGGGAGGGGGAGGGGGAGGGGGAGGGGGAGGGAACTGCCGCGCGCTGCGCGTGGCTTGCGTGAGGAAGGCCGAGTGCCGCGGCGATTGCCAGCAGGCAGGCGGCTCGCGTGGTCAGGATTTGTCGTTCTCCTTGCCGGGAATTCGAGTCCAAATCAGGATGGTGCCGCAGATACTGGTGCCGAAGAAGCGGTTGAATTGGGGCGGCACGCCCGCCGAACCGGCGTACAACTCGACGCCCTCGACATCGCCGGGCAACACCTCGTCGATGTCGAAATTGCTCGCAGGAATGCCGTCTACAAAGTATTGCGGCGGACAATTGCCGCGCGGGTTTCTCGCGAAACGCAGCGCCGAGCGGCCGTTGTCGAGCATCATGATCCGCACGCCGGGCACCATGCGCATGTACTCGCTGAGCGTGTTCGGGCGGCGTCGCTCGATGTCGGCGCGGGTCACGAAATAGCCCGCGCCGGTTTTCCGCCGCGCCTCGAACTGCTCCATCACCTTGCTTCGGGTGACGTGGTCGTTGACGATGACCGCGGGCAGGAGCTGCGTGATGCCGCCGAGCCGGACCTCGACGTCGGTCGTGTCATCCGTCGGAATTTCCAGACTGACGATCACCGGCTCGAACGCGACGCGCCGAAATCCGATATCGGTATGGCCCGCGGGCACCGAGCCGAGCATAAAGTGGCCGGCGGAGTCGGTGCGCACCGAACGGCCGCTCCGGATCACCATGACCTCGACGTTACTCAGCGCGATGCCACCGCTATCCTTCACGACGCCGCCCACCGCGCCCAGCCGCTGCTGCGCAAGGGCCGGCTCCGCGAACGCCAACGCTCCGACGATTCCCGCGCACACGGAAAGTCTGGCGGCGCGAACATGGCGTCGACGCGACTTTGGCGCTCGTGTTGCCGGGATGTACGGAGAGTGTACGACCTCGTCCGTTCGTGTAGCTTGAGTCATGACAGCACGATTGGGACGCGCCAATATGATGCCAGGCACTCAACAAATCCAATCGAAATGCGATTCGTTTCTTTCGTCGTGATTGCGCTGGTTCCCACAACGCTCGCCGCGCAGACCGCGCGCAACGACAGCACCTCGGCGCCGATCCGCGACGTGCATTATGACGTGACGTTCACGCGCGCCAACGGGCAGCAGCGAAGCGTCGACGTGGCGATGACTTTCGCGCCGGCGGGCACGGGAGCGTCTCCGGTCGTGCTCTCGTTGCCTGCCTGGACGCCCGGCGCCTACGAGATCAGCAACTTCTCGCGGTGGGTGGTCGGATTCGAAGTAACCGGGGACGGAAAGCCGCTGACGTGGGACAAACTGGACTACGACACGTGGCGGATCCGCCCGGCCGGCGCGAAATCGGTGCGCGTCTCGCTCCGCTACGCCGCGGATACGCTCGACAACGCGATGGCGTGGGCGCGACCGGAATTCCTGCTGTTCAACGGCACGAATCTCTTTCTCTATCCGGAAGGACAATCGCTCGAATTCGCGTCGACGGTAACGGTGCACACCGAGCCGGAGTGGACCATCACGACCGGGCTCGCGCCGACCGCGCAGCGGCGCACGTACACGGCGAGCAACTACCACGACTTGGTCGACATGCCCTTCTTCGTCGGCCGCTTCGACGTCGACAGTGCTCGCATCGCCAACAAATGGGTTCGTTATGCGACGTATCCCGCCGGCGTCGTGGCCGGCGCGGTGCGCAGCACGGCGTGGGACCAGCTCAAGAAGGTGATTCCCGCCGAAATCGCCGTGTTCGGCGAAGCACCGTGGGAGAACTACACGGTGATGCAGATCGTGGATTCGTCATTCGGCGGCGCGAGCGGGTTGGAGCACCAGAGCTCTCACGTCGACGTCCTCGCGCCGTCCTACGTCGGCAGCGAGTTTCAGCCGTCGCTGTACGCTCACGAGATCTTCCATTCATGGAACGTCAAGCGGCTGCGCCCAGCCGAGATGTGGCCGTACGTGTACTCCCGTTCCCAGCCGACGCCCTGGCTCTGGGTCTCGGAAGGGATCACGGACTATTACGCCGATCTGGCGGAAGTGCGCGGCGGCGTGATCGACGAGCACGGCTTCTACGCGCTGACCGCGGAGAAGATCAATGAAGTGAGCGCGGCGCCGCCGGTCTCGCTCGAGGACGCGTCGGTCAACACCTGGGTCCATCCGGTGGACGGGACGGGATACATCTACTATCCGAAAGGTTCGCTTGCCGGTCTGATGCTCGATATCCTCATCCGCGACGCGAGCGACAACAGGAAGTCGCTCGACGACGTAATGAGAAATCTCTATCAAAGCGACTACAAGCGGGCCCGCGGCTTCACGGCGACCGACTGGTGGAACGCGGTCAGCGCGGCCGCCAACGGCAAGTCCTTCGCCTCGTTTAGCGCGAAATACATCGACGGCCGCGAGCCTTTCCCGTGGGACAGCATCCTTCCGATGGCGGGCCTTCGCGCGCGGTTGACCAAGGTGCCGCGGCTGGGCGTGCTGACGCAGCAGGACGCGAATGGCATCGTCGTGATGAATGTGCAGGAGGGCAGCTCCGCCGCCGCGGCCGGCGTGAAGGCCGGCGACTATCTCGTTTCGGTCGGCGACATCCCCGTCGAGGACCAACAGTTCGGCGCCCGCATGCGCGCAAAATTCGGCGCGTCGGCCGACGGATCCCCATTGGTGATCAAGATTCGCCGGGGGACGGAGATGCTGACCCTCAACGGCAAGTTGCAGTTCGGCCCGGGCGATACGGTGGTCGAGCCGGATCCGGCGGCGGGGTCCAAGGCCGCGCGGATACGGGGAGGGATTTTGAAGGGGACGACTGGGTGAAGGACGCTCGCTGGCGCTCGGTGTGGATACGCTCGCTGCGCTCGCTGTGTGTACGGGCGCTTTGCGCCCTGTGAGTACGCGTGGGGCGCCGCGCTGTGTGTGACGGCACCGAAATAGGAATGGGGCGCCGAAGGCGCCCCATTTTGTTGTGATTCACAGCGAGCGAAGCGAGCGTTCGCCCAGGCCGCGTCAGCGGCCGTTCTCACGGCGAAGGATACTCACGGCGAGCGCCAGCGAGCCAATCAGGGTGGGTAATCGGAAGCAAACGCGGCCCACGGTCCATTGATCTGTGTGGTCTCGCGAATCAGCTTGATCACCGTGTTCAATGCGTCGTCGTCGTCGATCGGGATGGAGATGCCGGCGACGCGGCTGGTGAGCGTCTTGTAGGCGAGCGGTTGCTGCGAAGCGAAGACGAGGAGGTAGCCGCGCTGGTTGAACATCGGCATCGGCAGTGAATCGCGGCCAAAGCCGCCGCGGTTCTGCGTTCTTCCTCCCTGTGGACGCGCGCCGCCGCCGGCGGGGATTCGCATCAAGCGGGACGTGTCGCTCATGGTCATCCCGGCCTGCGCCGTCTGCACCAGGTGCGATCCCGCTTCGACGTACTGCGTGGCCGTCGAGTCCTGGGGAAAGAGCAGCGTGCTGCCCCGGCCAGGAACGACGTAAAAGACGGCGACGTTGGCCGGTCGCCCGAGCTGCACGGTGAGATGCTGCGGGATCCGTTCTCCCTGAACGGGCGCGACGCGCGGCGAGAGGTCGTTGAATTCGCCGAAGACGTGCGGCTTGGCGCTCGCGCACGCGGCGAGAATGCCCGCCGCACAGCCGGCGAGAACGACGAATTGTATTCTACGAGAACGCACTGAAACCCCTCACGGAGCGGTAGAGACAATCACAATGGTCAAAGCACTTCCCAACGCGCGCTTCCTGCTCGCCGGTGTCGCCGCGACGATCACACCGGTGGTGCTCGGCGCCCAAGGAACACCCACCCCGCCCCCCTCCCAACCCCCGGTCGCGACTTCGATCGCCGCCCGCACCGCGGGCCTCGAACGACGGGACGGATTCCTTCCAATCTATCTCGACCCGCGGTCGGGTCGCATCCTGCTCGAGCTGCCGCGGGATTCGACGCGCGCGCTCCTCATGATTACCCAGGCGACGGGTCTCGGTTCGAATCCCATCGGCATCGATCGTGGTTCGAGCGGAGAGACGTACGTCGCGCGCTTCGACCGCGACGGCGACCGTGTCCATCTCGTGCTCGAGAACTGGAACTATCGCTCGTCGTCGGGTGATGCAAATCATGCCCGGTCGGTCGTGGAGGCGTTTCCGCCGAGCACCGTGGCGGCGATGCCGCTCGTCGCCGACGAGGCCGGAAAGCTCCTCGTCGACGCCACCGAAGCCGTGATGCGCGATTGGAACGACGTCGTCGGTACGCTCGCCCGTGCACAGCAGGGGGCATACACCGTCGCCCGCGATCGCTCGAGCATCTATCGCCCCTACACCAAGGGATTTCCCGAGAACACCGAGATCGACGTGTCGATGACCTACGCGGCGACGGCGCGTCCCGGCGGCACGGTCGAATCCATCGTGCCGGACGGTCGTGCCTTCACGCTCAGGCAACATCTGACATTTCTCAAGCCGCCCGACGGCGGTTTTCGGCCGCGGGCGATCGATCCGCGCGTCGGTTATTTCGGGATCGCGTTCAAGGACTACGCACGGCCGATTCAGGAGCCGCTCACCGTACGCTGGGCCTCGCGCCACCGGCTCGAGCGCGTGAACCCGAACGACCCGTCGTCGCCGATCAAGGAGCCGATCCGCTACTACGTCGACCGAGGCATCCCGGAGCCGATTCGCACCGCGACCCTGCAAGGCGTTCGCTGGTGGGAGCAGGCGTTCGATCGAGCCGGACTCAAGGGAGGTTTCAAGGTCGAGCTTCTTCCCGAGGGCATCGACCCGATGGACGCGCGCTACAACGTCGTGCAGTGGGAGAACCGAAACGAGCGCGGCTGGTCGGTGGGCGGAGCGCTCACCGACCCGCGGACGGGTGAAATGATCAAGGGGATGGCGCGACTCGATTCGCATCGTGCTCGGACCGATTACAACCTCTATGCGGGTCTGATGGGCGCGGACGCGTCGGCCGCCGATACGGCTTTCGTGCTCGCCCGCGTGCGGCAGGTGAGCGCGCACGAAGTCGGCCATACCCTCGGGTTGGCGCACAACTACATCGCTTCGACTTATGAGCGCGGGTCGGTGATGGACTACCCGCCGCCGCGAGTCCGGCTCGACGCGGGCGGCCGAATCGACCTCTCACAGGCGTACGCCGTTGGGCCGGGCGACTACGACATCTGGGCGATTCATTGGGGCTATGGGGTCTTTCCGCAGGCCAGCGAGGCGGACTCCCTCCGCGCGATCGTCGCCGACGGGCTACGCCGCGGCTTTCTGTATCTGTCGGACGCTGATGCCAGGCCGGAGTACGGTTCCGACCCGCGCGTCAGTCTCTGGGACGATGCCAAGACGCCGCTGGATTTCCTCGCGACGCAGAGCGCGGTCCGCCGGACGGCCATCCGAAATTTTGGAGAGCGGAACATTCGCCCGGGCGAGCCGATCGTGCTGCTTCAGGAACGCTTCGCTCCCGTCTACTTCATGCATCGCTTCGCGCTGAATGGCACGTCGAAGGCGATCGGGGGGATGGAGTACAGCAATGCCGTGCGCGGCGACGCTCAGCAAGCGACGCGACCGGTGTCCTTCGCACAGCAAAGCGCGGCGCTCAAAGTGATGCTCGACGCGCTCAAACCGGAGGAGTTGGCGATTCCGGACACGGTACTGACCCTGATGGCGCCCGGCGCCACGGCGGTCACGCCGAACGTCGAGCTCTTCGCCAGCCGGACGCGTCCGGCGTTCGACGAGCTCGGCGCGGCGCAGACGCTCGCGCAGATGATCGTCGACATGATTCTTCAACATGACCGCGCGGCTCGCCTGGTCGAGTTCGCGACGCGCGGCGCGGGCCCGCATCTCACCCTCGCCGGAACGATCGACAACCTCGTGGCCGCGACCTGGACGGCGCCAGTTCCTGGAACGCCGAAGCTGGCAGCGATTCAGCGAGTGACACAACGAGTCGTCGCGAACAAGCTGCTGCTCCTCGCCGCTGATTCAGAGGCGACGGCTGAAGTGCGCGCCATGGCGGAGCTCAAGCTCGCCGACTTGCGGGTTCGGGCCCGAGCTCGGCAGGCCGCCGCCAAGACCGACGAGGAACGCGCGCACTGGCTTTCTATCGTGAACGATTTCACTCGATGGATCGACAAACGTGAGTTGCCGAAGCTGTCGCCGTCACTCGTCGCGCCGCCGGGCGATCCGTTCGGAATTCCCGAGTGAGAGCTATCGCCGTCCTGAGGAGCATAACGACGAAGGACCTATTGTCCTTGACCGGTAACCAGGTTCGGACAATAGGTCCTTCGCGTCGCTCAGGATGACAACATCAAATCAGTACATGTCCGCCCACGAACGCTGCCTGAGGCGTTTCGGAATGCCGGCGCCGACGAGCGCGGCGTCGATCGCGCATTTGGAGTAGTCGATGATCGCGTTACCGAGTACCGTGTTCTGCTCGAGGTCCACGTCGGCCGCCATGACGCCACCATTGAAGTGGCCGCCCGTACCTTGCGTCGTAACGTGACCGCGGGCGATGACTGGGCCGAACCACTCGAAGCCGCCGTCCACGGTGAGGTCGCCCTCGACCAGCAGGATGCCCTGACCCGTTCCGCCCGTGATGTGGGCGTTTCCCGTACCACCGAAGTAAATGATCGGGAAATACCCTTCGCACTTGCCCGCCGGCGTCGCGCGGTTCGGGTCACCCCAGTTGGTCGTGGCGCCCGTGTCGCACTCGCCGCCCGCCGTGTAGGAGGGAGCAGGACCGTTAATCGTCCAGTTACCGGTGTAAACCAGGTTCGCCGCCGACGTAAGCGTCGTCCAGTTCGCGTCGTTGCCGTAGGTGAAGAAGGTGTTTGTGTCGGCCACCGCGGCGCTCTGCTGGATCTGCGGGTTGCCGATGATGCAACTCAGGTTGTTGCATCCGGAGTAATCGATCTTGCTGATGTCGTCCGTGGCGATTCCGGGCTGCGTCGCGCTGGCGGGCGGACAAGCCCAGCCGGCAGGTGGGGTATCCACGCCAGTCGTCAACGAGCTACCGCCGATCTTGATCTTGCCGTGCACCGTCAGCGCCGCGAGGAAATTGATCTGCGGGAAGCCGATCCGAATGGCCGAGGTCGTGCGATGACGTGCTTGGACCAAGCCCGATCCGGCGTATCCTGTCGACACGAGCCAGTACGAGTTGTTGTTGAGGCGGGTGACGCGCACCGTGTCGATCCAGCCCACCGCTGACGAGTCGTGAACGATCGTGCTCACGCCGCCGACGGCGAGCGCGTTCATCGTCTGGTTGGACCAGGACCCATAGGTGTTGTTCACGCCAAACTCGGCCGCGCGGAAAGCCTTCTCCTGATTGACCGTGTTACGGCCAACGCGGTTCTCTTGTGTCGCGGCGAAGAACACACCGGCGAGGATCATCCCGATCACCACCATGGATCCGAGCGCGACGGGTAGCGCGAATCCTTCCCGCGGCCGGTTGCGTCTGTCTCGGTTCATTGTCATCGGATCAGCTCCGGTTGCGAAGTGCGATGGTCATACGAATCGAATCCATGTACACGCCTCGCTTGAGACCCGAGACGTTCAGTGCGCTGCGCGTCTGACCGCGTAGCACGATGCTGACTCGCGCGACATTCCCCGGGAGCGTGGCCGTGGCGCCGGTCGAGTCGAAGTAGGTGATGCGAATGCCACTCACGCCCGAGCCGCTGGCGTCCGAATACGGCATGAAGGGACCGGCAATCGGCGAAACGGTGGCGTTGCCACACGACACGCAGGAATACCCGAGATACCAACTGTTGTCGTTGCCGGATTGGTACAGGCTGTAGTGGGCGCGGCGGACGAACCGGATCGGCGCGCCTTGCAGAATCGTCGGCGATACGGACCCGACGATGCTCAGCGAGTAGCCCGACGACTGCGCGTTGTACTCCGGCGCGCAGGTGCCACCCCCCGGGGTCGGGTCGGCGGCGAGCTGATACGGCTGCCACGTGTCGTCGCCCGACGTTGTGGCATTCGCCTGTTCGTCGAAGACGTACAGCGAGTCATTCTGCTGCGGCATGGCAAGCCAATTGGTCAGTGTGTTGCCGTTCGCCGTCGTCGTTGGCGGGATGATGATTGTCGATCCAGCCGGGGTCGTGCACGCGATCGAACTGCCGACGGTGTAGCGGAAATCCATCGACGAATCGGTCATCGTCACGAGATCGCCGCCGGGCGTAGACAGGCCGCGGAGGTCGCTGCTCATCACGGCTTCCGCCTGACGCAGCTGGCTGCGCAGCTCGATCAAGTCGTAGGTGCCTTGATAGAACCGCTGTTGTTTGTTGACCAAGCTCATCAAACTGCCGCCGACGATGCTGAGCAGCACGAGGACGAGCAGGAGCTCGACGAGCGAGAAACCGGAACGACGTCGCTGAGTCATGGAGGGCCTCATGCGCACGGGACGACTGACCGCATGCCGATCGTGCGCGACACCGTCGCTCGCGGCACGTAGGTGACGCTCTCGGTGACTGCCCGCGCTCGGCCCGAGATGAAAGCGACCGTCCACTTCTCGGTCATACCGCGCGTTGTTGCAGTCCCGTTGGACAAATTCGAACACCCCAGGCTGCGAATGGTCTCGAGGCGCGACTGCGCGACGACCGCGGCCAACGCCGCCTGATTGCCGGATCGCATCTGCTTGGCGACACCGGCGGAGCCGGTGGCCAACGCGAGGACGCCGACGGTAATGATGATGATGGCAACGACGAGCTCGATGATGGTGAAACCCCCGCGCGCCTGGAGCCGCGCGCTGCGCGGGCTCACCATCCGCACTGTCGCGCGATCAAACCGGCGCGAGATACGCATACGGAGTCCTTGAGGTTGTTGAGCGTGAGTACGTAGGTGCGACGGCCGCGGGGCAAGGATTCGATCCCGCGAGCGTCGTAGACGATCGAGTCGTTCGGCGCCGAGCCGTCGCGCGTCACGATCACGTTGCGCGTGCGGAACAATCGCAGGCGCTGGTTGACCGTGGTGTTCGTGCCGTTCGGCTGGTTGACTGTCGTCCACGCGGTGTTGTTCACGATGTGGAACTGCGACTGCTGCGATTGTCGAATCGCCGCCGCGCGTGCCGTCATGAGATACGCCGTGAACTCCTGCTTGGCTGACCGCAGGTTCATGCGGTCGCGCATCCCGGCGAAGCGCGGGAGCGCGATGTTGAGGACGATGCCCGAGATCACGAGGACGACCACCATCTCGGCCATCGAGACGCCCCGCCGCGCGCGGAGTCGGCGTGGCGATGCCAGTGGTCCATCATGAAGGGCCGGGCTGACGCCCGCCCGGAGGGGGGCGTGTCGAACGAATAGGCGCATGAAAGTCTCGCTCAGGTCCGGCAAAGGCCGTTCGCTGCGACGCAGAACTGGCCGTATCAAAGACTCAAAGCGAGCTCACGAGGTAACCCGAAAACAACGGCAATTCCGAGCGCAAAACTGTCAAAAAATTTCGCACTCGTCGTCGTTTTTTCCGTGCCCCTTCCGAGTAGCGCTATCTCTTTCCACAGGCGTGGAAATCGCTTTGCCACCCCGCAGAACAGGGGTGTGGCGTCGAACCGAGGGAGAGACGTTCGAATGAGAATTCGGAAACTCGGCGTGGTCGGGGCGGGGACGATGGGCGGCGGGATCGCGGCGCTCGCCGCGTCGGCCGGCATTCCGGTGATTCTCCTCGACGTGCCCGCGTCGGAAGGCAACGCGGGTCGAGACGCGATCGCGCGGGCCGGTCTCGAGCGGGCCAAGAAGAGCAAGCCTGCCGCGTTCATGGATCCGGACCGCGCCGCGCTGATTGCCGTCGGCAATACGGACGACGACCTCGCGCTTCTCGCCGACTGCGATCTCGTGGTCGAAGCGATCATCGAACAGCCCGAGCCGAAGCGCGCGCTGTACGCGCGACTGGAAACGGCGCTGCCCGAGCATGCGATCGTCGCGTCGAACACGTCGGGCATTCCGATCTACTCGCTGCTCGAGGGACGCTCCGCCGGATTTCGGTCTCGTTTTCTTGGCATGCACTTCTTCAATCCGCCGCGGTATCTGCACCTGTTGGAGATCATCCCGACGGCTGAAACGTCGCCGGAGACAATTGCCGCGGCGCGTCATTTCAGCGATCGAATTCTCGGAAAGGGCATCGTCGTCGCGCGGGACGTCCCCGGGTTTGTGGCCAACCGGCTCGGCGTGTTCGGCATGGTCCTCGCCATTCGGCAGATGGAGAAACACGGGCTGACGATCGACGAGGCGGACGTGCTCACCGGCGTCATCGCCGGTCGCTCCAAATCGGCGACGTTTCGCACGGCCGATCTTTCGGGCATCGACGTCATCGCGCACGTGACGGCCGGGCTGAGCCAAACCACCGGCGAGGACTTTTCGCTCTCGCCATGGGTGCTCGGGCTGGTGAAGGCCGGGCGCGTCGGAGAGAAGGCGGGAGCCGGCTTCTATCGTCGCGTCGGCAGGGACATCCAGACGCTCGACTGGAGCTCCGGCGAGTACAAGCCGCAATCCCTCCCCGCTACGGCCGAGCTCTCACGGGTCGGCAAATTGCCATTGCCGGATCGTTTCGCCGCGATGCGCGACTGGAAGGACCGGGAAGGCGCGTTCGTCCGAGAGTACCTGTTACGGTTCTCTCATTACGTTCTCTCGACGACGCCCGTGATCGCGTACGATCTCGCGGCGGTCGACCACGCGATGGAGTGGGGATACGCGTGGGAGGTGGGACCGTTCAAGCAAATGGACTTGCTCGGCGCCGAGTTCTTGCGCCGCGGATTCGCCGACCTCGGGCTCGACGAGCCGGCGCTGCTTCGCGAGGCGCGCGACGGTTTTTATTCGGCCGACGGCACGAGGGTGCTATCGCTCAGCGGCGGCTATGAGGAGGTTCCGCGCGAGGCCGGCGAGATTCGTCTCGCCGCGCTTCACCTGCCGACGAATCGCGAGCGGCACGTCCTCGAACACTCGAACGACGCTTCAGTGCTCGACGTCGGGCAGGGCGTCGCCGTGGTCGAGTTTCACAGCAAGATGAACACGCTCGGTGAAGGTGTCGTGACGATGATTCACCGCGCGCTCGATCGTGTGGAGCGCGACGGCATGGAAGGACTGGTGATCGGTAACGAAGACCCGCGCACGTTCACGGCGGGCGCCGATCTGTCGATGATCGTCCGACTGGTGCAGGCGAACGACGCGGCGCGCCTCGAGTCGGCGGTGCGCGGGTTCCAGGAGACGTCACTCCGCATTCGAGGCGCGCCATTCCCGGTGGTCTTCGCGCCGTTCGGGCTCACGCTCGGCGGCGGTTGCGAGTTCTCCCTCTATGCCGATCGCGTTCAGGCGCACGCCGAGCTGTATATGGGTCTCGTCGAGGTGGGCGTCGGTCTCATTCCAGGCGGCGGCGGAACGACGGCAATGCTCTTCCGCTTCGCCGGCGAGCTGGGTCCGTACGCCGAGGCTGATCCGTTCGAGGCGGTGCGGCGCGCGTTTCAGTTGATCGCGATGGGCGCGACGAGCACGAGCGCACTCGAGGCGCGGAAGCTCGGCTTTCTTCGCGACGAGGACCGCATCACGATGAATCGCGATCGCCTGATCGCCGACGCCGTCGCGCGCGTGAAGGATCTTGCTCCCGACTACGTTTCGCCGCCGCCGCGTACGATCACGGCGATGGGGAAAGATGGGCTCGGGAATCTCCACTACGCCGCGTGGGCGATGCGCGAGGCAGGACAGATTACCGATCACGAAGTGCGGATCGCGCACGAGTTGGCTTTTGTCTTGACCGGCGGCGACGGGCCGCCGCGAGTGGTCACGGAACGCGACATCCTTGATTTGGAGCGCGAGGCATTCCTCCGGCTGCTGGGTACAAAGGAGACGCAGGAGCGAATCGCGCACATGCTCAAAACCGGAAAGCCGCTGAGGAACTGATATATGAAGGACGTGGTCATCGTCTCGGCCGTCCGCAGCGCCGTTGGACGCGGCAAGCAGGGCGGCGGACTCGCCAACGTGCACGCGGTCGACCTGTCGGCGCATCTCATGAAGAGCGCGCTCGATCGCGCCGGCGTCGACCCGGCGACCGTCGACGACGTGTACTGGGGCTGCGCGATGCCGGAGGCGACGCAGGGGTTGAACGTCGCTCGACTCGCCTGGCTTCGGGCCGGCTTATCCGTCGAGGTGCCCGCGGCAACGATCAACCGGTTTTGCTCGTCCGGCCTTCAGACGGTGGCGCTCGCCGCGCAGGAGATCATGAGCGACATGGCCGACGTCGTACTCGCCGGCGGCGTGGAGATGATGAGTCAGGTGCCGATGTCGGGCTATCATACGCGCCTCGATCCGGAGCTCACCGAGTCGTACATCGGTATGGGCTTCACGGCAGAGCGTGTCGCCGCGCGATGGAAGGTGACTCGCGAGGATCAGGATCGATGGGCTCTGTCGAGTCAGCAAAAAGCGGCGCGCGCCTGGAACGAGGGAGCGTTCGGCGAGCAAGTCGTCCCCGTCCCGGTGGAGTGCGTGTCGTGGAACGGCGCCGAAAAATCCTCGACGACGAAGGATTTCTCGCGTGATGAGCTGCCCCGTCCCGAGACGACGCTCGAGGGACTGGCCAAGTTGAAGCCCGCGTTCAAGGTCAACGGCACAGTGACGGCCGGGAACGCGAGTCCATATTCCGACGGCGCGGCGGCGGTGTTGTTGATGAGCGGTGATCGCGCGAAAGAGCTCGGGCTCGAGCCGTTGGCGCGCTTCATTACCTTCGCTACGGCGGGCGTCGATCCCGACATCATGGGCGTCGGTCCGATCAAAGCGGTACCCAAGGCGCTCAAGCGGGCGGGCATTCAGTTGGGCGACGTCCGGCTCATCGAGTTCAACGAAGCGTTCGCGGCGCAAGTCGTCGCGGTGGTCCGCGACCTAGGCTTCGATGAGAGCATTGTCAACGTGAACGGCGGGGCGATCGCGCTTGGCCACCCGCTTGGCGCGACCGGCTCCAAGCTCACGACGCAGCTCGTCCACGAGCTCGGCAAGCGCGGCGGCGGTATCGGGCTGGTCACGATGTGCATCGGCGGCGGAATGGGCGCCGCCGGCTTGTTCGAGGTCTATCCCCGAGCCGCCTGACCGGGCGTCCGCTGCGGATTCCAGCTGTGCGTTTCGCCACGCGCCTCGCGTAGCCAGGCGTACAGCGCATCGTAGACGACGAAGCCCTGGCGTAGCTGTTCGTGGTCGTCGTGATAGAGTCGCGACAGTCCGAGCGAGACGGCGAGTAATCCGGCGCATTCCGGGGCGAGGTCCATCCGCGCGGTATCGGCGCCACGCACGATGACGGCGAGCTGTGTGAGCGCGGAGTCGCCGGCGAGATCGTACTTCGCGATGAACGCGTCGAAGCTGCAGAGCGGCCCGACGTGCGACAGCTCGACGCCCTCGACGTCGTACGGGGTTGAGCCGGTTTCGGTGGCCGCCCGAATCACTTCGCCCGGCGGCACGAAGAGGAACTCCGGCTCGCGGTCGATGAAACGCGCGATGAGCCACGGACAGGCGACGCGGTCGATTTTCGGACGTTCGCGAGTGATCCAGCGCATGGTGCCTCCGGCGATGCAGTAGATATCAGCAATGATTCAACTGTATCATTCCCATCGGTCGCCCGCAACGGGCGACTGGAAACGAGTCTTGCCGGGCGGTATAGTCACGACGATTTCCGGCCTTACCTCCTCCTCGAGATTCGCATGCGCCTGCCGTTGCTGCTCTGTCTGGTCGCGTCGTCTTCCCTCGCGCAAACTCGACCCGTGTCGTCTACCCCTACCCCCAAACAGTCCGCCGACCCAGCGGGGTCGATCATCATTCGGGCCGATCGAGTCATCGACGGTCGCGGCCGCGTCGTGCAGGGCGGTGCCGTGGTCGTGACCGGCGACAAAATCAGCCGCGTCGGCGCCGTCGCCGGCACTCCGACGTACGACCTGAAAGGTCTGACGCTGATTCCCGGGCTCATCGACGCCCACGCCCACCTCACGTGGTACTTCAACCGACAGGGTCGCTACCACAGCGGCCGGAACGACAACGACACTCCCGTCGAGTCGATGTTGTCGGCGGCGGGAAACGCGTACGCGACGTTGATGGCAGGCTTCACGACCATTCAGAGCCCGGGGTCGCCGGAGGACAAGGATCTCCGCGAGTGGATCGCGTTGGGGCAGATCCCCGGTCCGCGTGTGCTCACATCCTTAGGGCCGATTCAGAACGTCAACCTGACGCCCGACTCCCTGCGCGCGATCGTCCGGCGGCGCAAAGCGGAGGGCGCGGATGTCATCAAGATCTTCGCCTCGGCGAGCATTCGCGACGGCGGCGCGCAGACCTTGAAGGACGAGCAGCTCGCGGCCATTTGCGGCGAAGCGAAGGCCCAGGGCATGCGGACGATGGTGCACGCGCACAGCTCGGAGAGCATCAAAGCGTCCGTGCTTGCCGGATGCAATCAGATCGAACATGGCGTGTTTGCGAACGACGAAGTACTCAAGCTGATGGCCGACCGTGGCGTGTACTTCGATCCGCAGGTCTGCCTCGTTTTCCGCAACTATCTCGACAACCGCGAGAAATACGAGGGAATCGGCAACTACAATGAGGCCGGTTTTGCGGCGATGGAAAAAGCGATTCCGCTTGCCACGGAGATGTTCAAGCGGGCGCTCAAGACGCCCAAGCTGAAGGTGATCTTCGGAACCGATGCCGTCGCCGGTGCGCACGGCCGGAACGCCGAGGAGCTCGTCTGCCGCGTGCAGGCCGGAGGACAGTCGCCGCTCGACGCGATCACCTCGGCAACGTCGCTCGGCGCCGAGGCGCTGGGAATGGGCGATCAGCTCGGGACGATCGCGCCGGGGATGCAGGCGGATCTCGTCGCGGTGCAGGGCGACCCCTCGAAGGACATCACGGCGTTGCGTCGCGTCGTGTTCGTCATGAAGGGTGGGAAGGTCTTTCGGAACGCGAAATAACGGTCGTCGCATCTGCCAGCCGGCCTCGCAGTCGCGGGCGACGCGGGTCGCTCAGATCCATGAGCCTCCACGCGACGCTCCGCGGCCGGCCGCGCGATCCGAGGAATCCCAGTAGCGGCAACTGAGCGACGACGGCGCCGATCCGCTCGAGGAGCGCCTGGGGGCCGAGGTGAAATTCGGTCACGACGCGCTCGCCGTCGACGAGCTCCGAGCGCATCTCCTCGATGCGACCAACGACGCGGCTATCGGCGTCGATCACCTTGCGTCCAAGTAACAGTTCGACGTGTGCCTCGTGGATCTCCACGATCAGCCTCCGGGAATTCGCTCGACGATGCGCCGGCGTAGCCATTGTTCGACGGCGACGATGGGCGTCGCCTCCGAGTCGATGTCGATTTGAAGCGCGGTTCCCGATGGAGTCAGTCGCGTCCATGGAACTCGAAACGCAACTCCCCGACCTTCGCCGAACCGCCGGTCGTGGCGCGCGTACCAACGCGACAAGCGTCGGTTGATTCGGGAGAGGAAGGTGATGGGGCTGACTTCGACGTAGGCGACGCGCGGCGGCTTGTCGTCTCGCAGCTCGAGTACGATCCCGTCGACGCGCCCCGCCGGCTTTCCGCGCGAGTCGCACAGCTGTTGATCGAGGACTTCCGCGACGAGATGCATTACGATCCTCCGATGATCTGGAGGGGTATCGAAATCAATGCCAGAACGCCGGCCAACACGCTGATCACCATGACAATAGCGTTGCCGGCGACACGATTTGTGTGATCGCCCAGATACTGCCTGTCGTTCATCAGCACGAGAAACGGCAGTACGCCGATCGGCAGCGACGCCGCGGTGAGGGCCATCGAGATCTGCGTCATCTTGAGCGGATCGGCGCCGGCGAGACTGAAGAGCGACGCGGCGAAGACGAGCACCGTGTACAACAGGCAGAAGCGCGCGTCTTCACGCGGCTTCACGTTTTCACCCCAGGTCCAGCCAAGTCCTTGGGCGACGAGGTACGCCAGAGCAAGGGCGATCTCGAGCGTCGCGCCGAGGCAAGCAATCGCCAGTGACGCGACGACCAACCAAAAACCCGCTCGTCCCAGCACGGGCGTCAGCAGCTCCGGCAGCTGCTGATAGTGCTCGACCTCGATGTTGTGCGGATGGAAGATCAGCGCGGCCAGCACGAGCACCGCGATCGACAGAAATCCGCCGAAGCCCATGCCGATGGCGGCGATCGCGCGGTTGGACCAGAGATAGGTCGTATCCCACTTGTCCTCGATCGCGCCCGACGAATAGAAGAAGAACAGGTATGGACTGATCGACGCGCCGAGGATGCTGACGGCGGTGAACCAGTACTTCGCTGCGTCCTGTTTCGGCAACGTCGGGATGAGACCGCGCGCTACTTCACCGTACTGCGGGTGCAACTTCACGGCGCCGACGACGAACGCCACGGTGACGAGCCCGAGCAGCGACACGCCGTTCTCGATCACGCCGAAGGTCGTGTACCAGAGAAGCGCCCAGGCCACGAGAGCGACGGGGATGGCCCAGATCGGAATGGAGATACCCGTCGCCAGTTCCAGCGCGGCGCCGACACCGCCAACCTCGGCGGCCATGACGAGGAGGCTGACACCGAGCATGATGGCGGCGAGCGTCGTGAAAAACGGTGCGCCGAATCGCTCACGCATCGCGTCGGCAATGGTGTGCTTGCTCACCGCGGCGAAGCGTCCGGCCATCTCGACCAGGAACGCGATGCAAAGCGTCCCGAGCGCGATCGCCCAGGCGAGCTGGAAGCCGAATGACGCCCCCGCCTGCGCCGCGGTGGCGATCGAGCCGATCTCGAGAAAGCCGCCGACGCTGGTGACGATGCCAAGCGCGAGGTCGAGGATCCGCTTCATGCCACGCGATCAGCGAGCGATCGGGCCAAACGCCTCCCGCTCGCGGCGACTCACCGTCGTCTCCGACGCGCGCAACCAGCGCCGCACGATCAACAGCGCGGCGATCAGATAGGCCGCGCTCGCCGGAATCCACATGATCAGTCCCGCGAGCTGCTGGTCGGCGAGCGGGGTCATCCCCCAGGCCGCGGCCCGCCTCGCGTACGCGGCGTACCACGGGTAACGCGAGAAGCTGATCAGCGCACCGAGAACGCCGGTGTGCACCGCGGTGGTAAAGAGCGAGAGAATCGCGAGGCCGCCGCGCTCGGGATAATCGTCCGCGACGAGGCTCGCCCAAAACAGATACCCGCTGCCGAGGAACGACAGATGCTGCGCGGCGTGAACGGCGTCGTTCGACAGCGTGGCTTGAAACAAGACGGGGATATGCCAGACCCAGATCACGACTCCGTGGATCAACCATGCTTCGAGCGGCCGGTTCAACGTTCGCCACGCACGACGGGCGGGTGGCCGGTCGACGAGGACCTCAACGCGCCCACGCAACGACGAGGGGACACCGTCGAGCAGCACGTGCAACGGCCGCGACAACGCGAGGAGCGGCGCCGCGACGACCATGAGCAGCTCGTGCTGGACCATGTGCGCGGCGAAAAGCTGCTCGGAGGCGGCGTGGAGTGGAGAGAGCAGTGACGCCGCAAGCACCAACCATCCGCCGGCGAACCATACGAGACCTGGAACGCGCTTCACGCCGCCCACCACCCGTACGCCACGGAAGTACAACACCGCGAGAACGACGAGCGGGATGAGGATGCCCGGCTCGAGGTCCCAGCCGAGCGACAGAATTCCAGCGTGGAGCAGCGCGGGACCGATCAGGCGCGCATGCATGGGTCGAAGACGAAGGCCGCCGCCCACATTGCCAGAATGACGAGCGACGAGAAGAAGCTGATCGACATACCGAGCAGCGCGACGAATCTCGTGCGCGTAGCGATGGTGGCCTCTTCGTCCTCCACACCGCGGCCGACGGCCCGCCAATCTCTCAGGGCCATGAGGCCGGCGCCGACCGCGAGCGAAAGGCAGAGGACCGGTACGATATGAACGACGGCCGGCATACGGTGACCGCACGCCCACATGTTGACGCTGTACATCAATTCCTGATTGAGCAGCGCGGCGATCGGGCCGAGAAGAGTGCCAAGGGTCAGGCTCAGCAGCCCAGGCCAGCGCGTGAAGCCGGCGGCGCTCTCGTCGGTGGTGGTTCGAAAGAGCGACTCAGATGATTCGCGGGCCGACATAGACGATGAGATAGATCGCGATCCACAGCGCGACGGTGAAGTACCAGTAATTCGAGTTGTCGACGGTGTCGCTGAACGAGCGGACCGGCATGGGTCGAATGAAATAGAAGAGCGTCAACCCGAGCGTGTCGACGACGTCGAGAACGAGCAGCGACGTGTGAAACCCGACGATGGTCCATGCGGCGGAGCCGTACGCCGTCGTATCCCACCGCGTGTTGATTGCCCAAAGCTCCCACCAGCGAAGGACGACCGTCGGGACGACAGCAATCGACTGCACGACGAGCCAGCGCTTGACCGCAGGCTCGTCCAGTCGCTTCGCCGCGTTGGAGACGATGTACGCGGGAACGCAGCTGACGAGCATCACCACGACATTGATGCTCGGAATGACGAGGCTCGGGTATGGCGTGCGCAGCGGCGGCCACGTCTCGTAGTTCTGTCGTATGTAGAAGTAGGAGACGACGAGCAGCGCCATCGTCCATCCTTCGATGACGATGAAGCCGAGCGTGCCCCACCACATCAGGCTCTTGGAGCCGAATGTGACGGTCGGCAGCTCACCGGCGTTGCCGGCGGGTCGAAGGCGTCTCATGCGGTGTCCACGATCGACTGGTGGACTTGAACGCGTTCGCGCTCACGGTCCTGCGCGCCCGTCCACCCCCAGCCGGCGAGACCGATGAGCGATAGGCCAAGGCCGCCGAGCACGAAATACGGCGAGAAGATCGAACCGATGAAGACGACCGCCATGCAACCGGCGAGATACACCGGCCAGATCGAGTCGGCCGGATGGTAGTGCCTCGATTCCGGCCGCGCGTCGAATGCCGTCGTCAGCAGCACTTCACGCCGATCGGAACGCAGTCCGGTGATCACCGGCAAATCGATCGCCGTGTCCCACAGCGGATG
>DATLPC010000181.1:0-29501 GCA_035535975.1 Gemmatimonadaceae bacterium
TGTCCAGCACGTTGTTGGCGCGAAAGAGGAGGTCGAAGCCAGGTTCGTGCAGCGATGCGCTGAGGTCGAGCGTCGTCGCCGCCGGGAGGACGAAGTGCGTGTCGCTGTTGTTTTGAAGGAATGATTCGCCGGCGTAGCGCAAGTCCGCCGCGAGCCAGAAATATCTCGACGCGGCGAACGCGGCGCGGCCGTAAGCGGTGGCGCGCGGGGTGAGGAGCGGTTCGACGTCGCGATAGGTCACCGGTGTGTCGGCGGTCGAGTCCACGAACTCTCGAATGCGGTTGTGGCTGAGCGTGACGTTGCCGGAGAGCAGCGTGCGCGGAATGCCCTTGACGGTCACGTCCGCCTCGACGCCGCGGCGGTAGCTCGACGCCACGTTCTTTCGGAGGGGCGTGCCGATGTAACTCAGCGCGCCGATCGGCGTGATCTCGTCGTGGAACTGCATGTCGTATACGTCAGCCTGAAGGTCGAACGTCGACGAGTGGAATATCGTACCCGCCTCGAGGTCGCGAACATGCTCCGGCTTCACGCGGCGCAAATCGCCGACGAACGCGGCGTTCGACGTGTCGAGGTTGTCGAAGCCGGCGAACATGTCGCTTCGCGCCGGCTCGCGCGTGTTCGCGCCGAGAGAACCGTAAAGCGAGAGGGCTTTCGACAGCGCGTACGACAGGCCCACCTTCGGATTGAGAAAAGTCCAATCGACCGAGCGCTCGGCGATTCCGGCGTGCGCGTCCGGTGTGTAGCGGAACTTGGCGTGGCGCGCCTGAACGTCGCCGAACAGCGTCGCGCTACCAAGCGAATAGGCGAGTTTGGCGAAGGCGCCCGCGTCCTGCTTGTGTCCCGTGTTGAAGTACAGCGGATTGTCGAGATCCGGATGCTGAAAGGCGAAATGATCCCGTGAGTAGGTGTTTGCGTTCACCCCCGCGTCAAAACGCACGTTGCGTCGCTGCACGGTGAACGCGCTCGTCAGGCCATACCAAACGAAATCGAGGTTGAACTGCTGCAGCGAATCGAGCTGGACGTCGTAGTCGCCGCCCGCCGAGATGCGGTACGCGGTCGTGGACCACGAGGTCGTCGCGGTGAAGGCGTGCGTATACGCGAGGGCCGCCAACCGCTCCGTAAAGCCGTCGCGTTCGCGCGGCGTCAGCGGATTGATGCGGCGATTGGTGTCGAGGTCCGCGACCGGCACCGCGAGATACGCCATGGTGTCGCGCATCGTGCCCGTCGTTGCCGTGATTTTGAGGATGTCGCGGTCGCCGAAGTAGGCCGCGCTGAAAAATGCGGACTTGCCCGTGACGCCCGAGTGATAGCGATAGCCGTCCGTGCTGAGCGACGAGACTCTCCCGTACCACGCGAAGCGCGTCGGCATCAAGCCGCTTTGATACTCGGCGCTGTAGCGCTTCGAGCCGAATGAGCCCCGCTCGACCTGCACACTGCCGGACAGGTTGGCGACGCCGAGGGGCATCGATTCCATGTTGATCGACCCGGCGTAGGCCGCGGTCCCGTTGCTGCTCGTCCCCACGCCGCGCTGGACCTGCACTGAACCGAGGCTGTTTGCCAGATCGGGGAAGTCGGCGAAATACAGGACCTGGTCCTCGGGATCGTTGAGGGGAATTCCGTCGAGCGTCAGGTTGATCCGCGATTGGTCGATCCCACGGAGTCTGATGTAGCTGTAACCCCAGTAATTTCCCGTCTCGGCGTACGAAGTGAGCGACGGCGCCGGACCTTGCAGCAAGAGCGGAACGTCCTGGCCGAAGTAGCGCGGGGCCAGATCGTTCTCGCCGAGTGTCTTGCGCGAGACGGGCGCCTCGTTCGAAGAACGTACCGCCGACACGGTGACGCGCTCGAGACGCTGCGCGCGCGTCGTGTCGACGCGAGCCGAATCGCGACCCGCCACCTGGGCGGCCGCGGGCATGCTCGGAACAAGAATGAAAGAAAGAACGGAGAGCGCACGCAGTGCGCGGGCGACCTTGGTCGCCAGAGGAACGATTCTCATCGACTGACTCCCTACGCCGGTATTAGCCGGATCAGGTTCAACGGGACTCTCTCAGCCTGCACCCGACGTGGGCAGGCACCCCGGTCAAGGTCGAAACCTAAGCGCCGTCCAAGTCGGAATCCAACTGGCTCCAGACTCGTTCGATGTCGCCGGGCGACAAATGCACCGGCGTCCCAGCCAGAATTCCGGTGACGTTCTTGAACGGCTGGAGCACGTGCATGCCGTCGCGGTCGATCGTGAACTCGCGGATTCCCTTGTCGTGCGGTGATCCGCGCATCTTGAGCACGGTGACACCGCGCTTCATCTCGCCGAACATCTCGACGTAGCGCAGGAGAACGATCGAGTCGGTGAGGGTGGAGATGTGGCCCTCGGTGATCGACGCGCCGCCCATGAGGGTCGGCGTCGTGGAGGTCATGAGTCCGGTGATCTCCTGGTGCTTCACGAAGGACGTCAGGCCGATCACGAACTCCCGGAAGGCTTTTGTCGACCCGACTCGCTCGAGCGCCGACAAGCTGTCCAGCGCCAGCCGCGAAGGCTTGAACTCCGCCACTTCCCGCTGGATCACGAGGAGCCAGTCTTCGAGCCCGTTCACTTCCGGGTAGTCGCAGATCACCCGGAGCTTGCCTTCACGCTCCATCTTCTCGAAGTCGGCGCCCCAGCCGATCGCATTCCGAAAGAGCTGGTCGCGGCTCTCCTCGAACGCCACGAGCAGGCTGCGCTCACCCGCCTCGGCGCCGCCGCGAAGGAACTCGGTTACAACCAGCGTTTTTCCCGTGCCCGTCGCGCCCGACGCCAGAATGACCGAGTCGCGGAAGAAACCGCCGCCGCACATCCGGTCCAGCGCTTCATTCCCCGACGAGATGCGCACTTCCGAGGACTTCTGCTTGAGCTGCATCGCGGAGAGGGGAAGGACGACGAACCCTTCGTTCGCCACGATCGTGAACGGCACCTCGCCCTTGTGGTGGTCCGTTCCGCGGAACTTGATGATCTCGATCGTGCGCCGGCGGTTTTCGTCTTCGAGTCCATTACGCAGGACCATCACGTTATCGGCGATGAACTCCTCGACGCCGAAGCGCGCGACCGGGCCGTATTCTTCGGTTCGTTCGGCGGTGAGAATCGCGGTCACTCCCGCCGCCTTGAGTGCCCAGGCGATGCGGAACAGCTCACGCCGCACGACGCTCTGGTCAGCGAACTGCGTGAAAACCGCGCCGAGCGAATCGACGGCGACGCGCTTAGCGCCAACGCGCTTCATCGCGTTCTCGACTCGGGCGAGGAGGGCGCCAAGGTCGAACTGGCCGCTCTCGACTGTTTCCACCGTCGGATCGGGTGAGGCGTCGACGAAAGCGAGCTTACCCTCGCGCTCCAGTCGCTCCAGGTCCCAGCCGAAGCTCTGCATGTTACTGCGGATGTCGGCCGCGGACTCCTCGAACGTGACGAAGACACCGGGGTCACCATTCGTCTCGATTCCGGCGACGAGGAACTGCACGGCGAACACCGTCTTTCCGCTGCCGGCGGTGCCCGAGATGAGCGTCGTCCGGCGTTCGGGAAGTCCGCCGCGCGCGATCAGGTCGAAGCTCGCGATGCCGGTCGGAAGCTTCCGCACCGCAGTCGGCGTCTGAGGCGTGGTCATCGATTGGACGTGAAGGTGAAAATCCTCAGGCGCTCTGACCGCGCGCGCGATCGCCGGGAAGCAGCTCGAGGCCGAAAAGCACTTTCTCCCGGTCCGACAGGTCGCCTATTACGCGTCGGAGCGGCGGCGGCAGCTGCTTGACGAGCGTCGGTGTCGCGAGAATTCGCTGATCTTCGGCGATTTGTGGATGCTCCAGGACGTCGATGATCTCCAGATCATACTGCGCGCCCAGTTCCGCTTCACAAATCCGCCGAAGATTCGATATCGCCAGCTGCGTGCGCGGCGTCGATCCCGTGACGTACAGCTTCAGAACGAACTTGGACAGACGAATCGCTCCGTCTAAACAGGGGTTTGAGTCGTACGCCGGAAATTGGCGCGGGCAGAAAAACTGCCCTTTGAAAAAGCCCGTCGCCAGGTCGCCCCGAGCAGGTTTTGGACCGTTCTGAACCGGGCATGGACTTTGTACTTGGTGGGCCAAAACCCCGCGGTGCGCGACCAGGTAGGCCATGACCGATTCACCCGCGAATCTCACCGAAAGCTTCAAACCACAGGGTACGACAAGCAGGACCCCCGCCGACTTGGACGGCGGCTCCAAGCAGAGTCGGCGCGTCCCGCAGAAGGAGCGGCGACGGCCACCGACGTCCCTGCGCACGATCGTCGAGCGCATGGTGGACGGAATCGTAGTGGCAACGCTCGAGGGGGTCATTCGTTTTGCGAACCCCGCTGCCGAGCAGCTCTTCGGCCGGTCGTCGCACGAGTTGGTTGGAACGCCGATCGGCTTTCCTGCCGTTGCCGGCGAGCGCGCCGAAATCGAGGTTGTTCGCGCGGGCGGGACGCCCGTGTCGGCCGAACTCCGCGTCGTCGACATCGACTGGGAAGGAGAGCCGGCGCGGCTCATCATGCTGCGTGACATCACGCTGCGCAAACGCTCGGAAGAACACGCGGCGCAGCTCGAGCAAGAACGCATTGCGCGCGCCGAGGCAGAGGCGGCTAGCCACGCGAAGTCCGATTTTCTGGCGATGATGAGCCACGAGCTCCGCACGCCGCTGAACGCCGTGATCGGGTACTCGGAGCTGCTCGATCTGGACATCGCCGGCCCCCTCAACGACGATCAGCGCCGCCACATCTCGCGCATTCGCGAGTGCGGCAGACACTTGCTCTCGCTGGTGAACGAGGTGCTGGATCTGGCGAAGATCGAGGCTGGCCGCTTGACGCTTCAGTCGGGGGCAGGGCGTCTCGGAACGATCGCCGACGCGGCAGTGTCGCTCGTCCAAGCGTCGGCGGACGCGCGGGGCATAACGCTCCTGACGCGGCCCCCGAGCTCGGCGACGCTGTCGTTCCAGGGCGACGAGGATCGAACGCGCCAGATCTTGATCAACCTTCTGAACAATGCCCTCAAGTTCACGCCGGTCGGCGGGACGGTCAGCCTCGAGTGCGGCCAAGCGGACGTCGCACCGGCTGAAGCGCGCGTCACGGTCGACGGTAGCTGGGTGTTCGTTCGAGTCACTGATACGGGGATCGGCATTTCCGCCGATCAAATCCCGCATATCTTCGAGCCGTTTACACAGGTGGCGCGGGGACACACGCGACCGCGCGACGGTTCGGGACTCGGCCTGACGATCAGCCGCCGTCTCGCGCGCATGATGCACGGCGATCTCACCGTGCGCAGCGAGCCGGGGAAAGGCTCTGTCTTCACTCTATGGCTGCCCGCGGCTGGGGCCGCGAATGTGGCTCAACAATCCGATCCCCATGAGGGCGCCAATCGATTGCAGGGTGTCGCGGAGGTCGGCGAGATCCTCATTCGTGAAGCGGGACCGGTGCTCGCGGCGTTCGTCGCGCGGATACGTGCCGAGGACCTCGCCGGCGCGGCGATGCGGCTGCGGTATTCACAGCTCGCCGACCACATCGCGACGTTCATCGGTGACGTCGGCACCGTGCTGGTCGCCGTCGAAGAGGCGAAAGGACAGCCCTCGGGTTTGCTTGCCGACGGCACCGAGATTCAGCGACTGCTCGCCGAACGCCATGGCGCGCAGCGAGCGCGTCTCGGCTGGACGCCCGACGATCTGCATCGCGAGTGGCAGATACTCGACGAGGAGACTGAGCGCACGCTCCGCCGGTGTGCGACCGGCGTCCCGTCGCAAACGATCGATGAAGCGCTGACGATCATTCATCGGTTCAACCGTCAGGCCGAGGAACTCAGTCGACGCGCGCTGGCGCGGGCCGGTCGGGATCCGGGCCACCGCCGCAAATCGTCATCCGCCTGAGGCCGGCACCTTGGCACGAGGCGTGCCCCCCACCTTTCGTCTAATTGCATAAAAAGGTTGAGGAGGCTCAATGATGCGCAAACTTCCGTCGCTCGCCCTCGCATTGCTCGCCGCCGGCGCGTGCGGGCGCGGCGCCAATCATAACGCTGACACTGCGCTCAACAACGATCTCTCGCTTGCCGCGCAGGCGAAAGGCTACCAGCCGTTGGACAGCATGTCGGCGGCAGAGCGCGGAGCGGCGACGAACAGCCCGAACGCGTTGAATGGACGCACACCCGTAGCGACCAACTCGACGGGTCGCACCACGACGCATCGGTCGACGTCGAGCGGCGAGGTTTCTCGCACACGTCGGAGCTCGACCGCGAGCTCCGGATCGTCGTCCACGCAGAGCGGTGAAGTCGTCGTGAAGCACACCAACCGTGACGCCGCGATCGGCGCCGCCGCGGGTGCGGTGATCGGCGCCACCTCGAGCCGCAACAAGGTGAAGGGTGGACTTATCGGCGCGGCTGTCGGCGGAATCCTCGGCGGCGTAATCGGCAACAACGTCGACAAGACGAAGAAAAAGCCGTAACGAAAAGGCACTCGGCTTACGGGGGCGGCCTGTCGGATCTATAATTCACCCGCCCCCAACCCGAGGCTTCATGGCCAAGGAAGAACCGATACAACTGGAAGGACAAGTCACCGA
This sequence comes from Gemmatimonadaceae bacterium, assembly GCA_035535975.1. Classification (GTDB taxonomy): domain Bacteria; phylum Gemmatimonadota; class Gemmatimonadetes; order Gemmatimonadales; family Gemmatimonadaceae; genus JAQBQB01. The sequence continues at coordinate 6,576 of DATLPC010000181.1, forward strand.
AGTACTGCCGAACGCGACGTTCCGCGTTCAGCTGACGAATGGCCACAACGTGCTGGCCACGCTCGGCGGAAACATGCGCCGATTCCGCATCCGCGTGCTGCAAGGCGACCGGGTCACGATCGAGGTCTCGCCATACGACCTGACCCGCGGCCGCATCATCTTCCGTCACAAAACCTGAGCGAACGCTCAGCCGCCGATTTTCAGCTCGAGTGCCGATGCCCGAGTGGGGCCAGGGTAGGGAACGTCCCGGCCTTTGATCGCGCGCCACAGAATCCGGTTGAACAGATCTTCGTCGGCTGCATCCTCGACCTCGAGATCCAGCTTGGCCGACTCGCGCGCACCCGACGTGCCGCGCGGATTCATCTCGTCGAGCGACCAGCCGGCGGGAAGCGCCGAATACGGACGCAAATCCGGCGAATCCGACCAGATGTCCCGCAGCGGGCGCCCGAAATAGTCGAACTGCGACATGGATTCGAGGCCGAGGATTTCCTCGATCGTTCGGAGTACGTCCGTCGTATTGGCAAATCGATGAATCGTCCCCGGCTTGTTGTAGGCCGATATGACGAGCATCGGCGAGCGATGCGAGTCGACGTGATCGGCTCCGTTCTGCGCGTCGTCCTCGAGCACGAAGACAACGGTGTTCTTCCAGAAGGGTGATTTCGATAGCGCCTCGATCATGCGGCCGAGGGCGAGATCGTTGTCGGCAAACGCGGCGCGAGGACTCGCGCGGTTCGCCATCAACCCGGACGTATGATCGTTCGGCAGCCGCACCGTCTCGAGCGCCGGCAGCTGACCGCTCGCGACGAACTCCCGCAGCTCGGCGAGATAGACGTCCATGCGATGCTGATCGCGAATCGTCAGCTCGAAGCCGGGATACCGCGGATTCGTGTGTGAGGCGAGGAACGGCTTGTTGCCTCGATAGGTGACCGGATCGTTCGGTGACGCGCGAGGCGCCGGCGAAACGAACTCGCCGTAGTTCCGATACGTGATCCCTTTCTTCTCGGCGAGATTCCAGAGATAGCCGCTCGCCGGCTCGGCGGCGTCGTCGTCCGGAATCGCGCCGCGATTGGTCCCCTCGTAGTCGTACGACCGGCCACGGCTCGGCATCGAGTAGTGCGACGGGACCGTCTTCTCGAGGTAGTCGGATGCGTACGCCGCGGTCGACCAATTGTGGCCGTCGGGGCTGACCTCGGCGTTCACGAAAAAGCGATCGAACAGTCCGAAGCGATCGGCGAGCGCGTGATGGTTCGGCGAGACCGCTTTCGGGAAGAAGAGATTCGTCGTGTCGCCGTCACCCTTCGGATCGTCGCCGAAGATTTGATCGTAGGTGCGATTCTCCTTGATGACGTAGATGACGTGCTCGAATGGCGGATACCGGTGCCGTCGTGGACTCGGGCCCCATCCATTCGCCGCCGCCACGCGCGCGCTGTAGCGCGACAAGGCATCGGGCGTGAGATCGGCGAGACGAAGGCGCATGACGCCACCCTCGAGCAGATTCAGTGTGTACTTATCGGTTCGACCGACCGCCGGGTTCGGACCGCCCGTGTTGGCGACGGTGCCGTAGCCTTTACCGCTGGTGACGAGGAGCGCCTCGCCAACGGGCAGAACGCCGCACGTGTACCAGCCGGATGGGATTCGACCGCGCAGCGAGTCCGTCCCAGTTGCAAACGGAACCCCGGCCGCTTCAGCGGAAAGATCAAAGACGCCGACGGCGTTGGCGTCCGCCTCGGCGACAAAGAGCCGAGTACCGTCAGGCGAGAGCGCGAGTGCGTTCGGCGTCGCTCCTTCCGTCGGACCGGCCGGAGGCGGATCGAGCAGCCGCGCGACGACCTTCCGCGTTTTCGTATCGAACACGGCGACCTGATCGGTGCTACCCGAGGCCACGAATAGCCGCGTCCCTGCATGGTTGAGCAGCAACGCAGAGGGGTGACGCGCGATGCGGAGGGCGCCAACCGACGTCAAACGTCCGCCAGCCACATGCGAGAAAATGGACACCGTGTTGCCGCCCCACGATGACACGTAGATGGTTCCATTCGCATCGGCGACGACGTCATAGGGATAGCGCTCGACAGGAAAACGCTGAACGACGATTCCGCTATCCAGGTCCACGACCGCGAGAGAGTCGGCGATATTCTCGGCGACGTACAGAGTGCGCCCGTCCTGCGAGATGGCGAGTCCAGCGGGGTAGTGGGTCCCGTTCGCTCGACGCTTCACCGCGAGAACGAGACTGTCGCGACGCGTCGCGCGGCCGTTTGCCCAGTCGTAGCGGTAGACGACATCCTGATTTCCGCCGGACGAATAGAGGGTGTGTCCGTCGGGAGAGAACGCCAGACCAACGAACGCCGACGGCTGATCGATCTCTTGAATCACGCGTCCATTCAACGCGTCGATTACCTGAAGGCCCTGCTTTCCGTAACCGGAGAGCGATAGCACGACCCGATCGCCCTCCGGCGCGAGACGCATCGTGAGGGGCATCGCGCCAACGCGGGCCAACTGGGCCGCCGGGTCGAGCCGGACGCCTGTCGGCAGCCGGGGCGCGAGTCTGGTGAACAGCGAATCGCCCGCGACCGCTCGGTCGGCGTTCCCCGCGGACTGGCGCTGGCAGGCCGCGCCGAGGGCAAGGAAGACTAGGCAACGGTAGGCGCGCAGGTCGGAACGGAGCATTTCAATAAATTGATTCGGCGTGGCTCGCGTGGGCGCCGATCGTCTCATTAACATTCGACGCGCTGAGTAAAATACTGCGCCGATGCGCCGGTGCATCCGCGGAAGCACTTCCTCCCATTCCCTCCGCTCGGCCCCCACTCGTACAACCCATGTTGCGTTCTCGCGCACGCGCCCTTTGGACGCTTGCTGCCGTCATAGCTAGTGTTGGTGCTCCAGTCCTGAAACAGTTGGAGGCCCAAGACACGGTTCCCATCGCGCGCGGGCTGCCGCCGATGGAGATTCACGGCTTCATCCAGGTCTACTACCGCACCGGCGACCCGCTCACCAAGGACGGGTATCGGCTTCGTAAAGCCGATCTGAAATTCAGCGGTCAGGTATCGGAGAACATCCGTTGGCGCGTCGGATTCGACGCCGCGAAGGTGCTCCAGCTCAGCAAGACGTCGGAGTCGATCAACGACACGCTAACATTGCTCGACGTCGCGCTGGACCAACGGACGCGGATTCTCCAGGACGCCGCGCTGACCTGGTTTCCGAATCGCTACGTGGCGGTGGACATCGGCCAGCAGATCGTGCCGCTCAGCCTCGAGGGCACTATCTCGACGTCGAAAGTCGAAACGATCGAGCGGACCATGTTCATCGTCGAACGGTCGCGCGCCACCGGTCTGGGCGACGTGCGCGACATCGGCGTCTCGGCCAATGGGACGACGCCGCAGGGCGTCGAGTTCCACGTCGGAATGTTCAACGAGACCGGCGAGAGCGCCGGCACGATCGACGCGAACCCCCAGAAGTCCATCATCGGGCGGCTCGTCTACCACCCACTGTTTTTTCCATACTTGTCGATTGGCGGATCGGGTGGGTTCGAGGGCGGAGCGCGTCTGTCGCGCCGGGAGCGCGGCGGCACCGAAGTCGAGTTCAAGAATCCGGCGGTCACATTGCGCGCCGAGACGATGGCGGCGCGCGACGGCGATCTGCGCCGCTTCGGCTGGTACACGCTCGGTGCGTTGCGTCCGACCAAGGAACTGCAGTTCGTCGGTCGATTCGATTCGTGGGACAAAGATCGAACGCACGAGACGTCGCTCGTCGACGCGTACGAACGACAGGTCAGCATCGGCGTCAGCCATCTGATCGACGGCACGAGCGCGAAGATCGCGTTCAACATCGTTCGCCAGACTTTCCCCAACGTCAACAACGTGACGAACGGAACGTTCGCGTTGATCGCCTTTCAGGGACTCTGGTAGTCAGTGAGCCGCGCGCGTCAAACGATCGCGCACCGCGAGCCAGGCATTCGTCTCCGGTAGCTTTTCGACGACGATCACGTCGCAGCCGGCGTCGTCGAGCGCATGCAGCGATGCGTAGAGGGCGGTCGCGTAGCCCGGAGGGTCGGCCGGCATCCTGATGATCTCGGGGTTGGGCTCGACCGAGGCGTTGACGACGAGCGCGCCCACATGCAGCCCATTGGCTCGCTCGTGCTCGACCCGAATGCCCACGTCTGGCGATGCGACCAGCACAACCCTCGCGCGCGGAGCATAGTGCTTCTCGAGCATGCCCGGCGCTGGCCTCGCCGATTCCCCGACAACCCGGGCGGGCTGCTCCACGCGTCCGACGACCCGCGTCAGCTCATCGACGCTGATCGAGCCGGGACGGAGCAGTGTGGGAATCGACGTCGTCACGTCGACCACGGTCGATTCGATACCGACGGGAGTCGGCCCCGCGTCCAGGATCATGTCGACCGCGTCGCCGAGCGAGCGCAACACGTGGTCGCCCGTGGTTGGGGAGAGTTGGGCGGACCGGTTTGCGCTTGGCGCCGCGACCGGAATTCCGGCGGCGGCGAGCAGGGCGCGGGCGACTGGATGCACGGGCACACGCACGGCGACGGTCGGCAGACCGGCAGTCACACTCTCGGGAACGGCATCGGTCTTCGGTAGCACGAGCGTGAGGGGGCCCGGCCAGAACGCGCGCGCCAATCGATCCGCCGTTTCGTTCCAACCGGTGGCCACCGCGGGGAGCTGGGAGATCTCCGCCAGGTGCACGATGATCGGATTGTACTTGGGCCGGCCCTTGGCCGCGTAGATCCTCGCGACCGCCAGCGCGTCCAGCGCGTTCGCGCCAAGCCCATACACCGTCTCGGTGGGGAAAGCGACGAGGCGCCCCCCGCGCAGCAGCTCCGCGGCCCGCGCGATGATCGTCGGATCTGGATGTTCGGCGTCCACCGGAACGATCGCCATGCGTCAACAAGCTAGCATCTGCGGAGCGGCACGACGGAGTCTCGCGGGCTAAGTTGAGAACATCTCTCTCTCTTCCACTCCAGTCCCGATATGCGCGTTCACACATCGGTCGCTGCCGCGCTGTTGATTGGCTTGACGCCGGCCGTCCGGATCGAAGGTCATCCCACTCGCCGGGCGCCGCTGCCGCGGGCGGCGATGTCGGAGCCGTCACTGTCGCCCGATCGTCGCGAGATCGCATTCGTTTCCGGCGGTGACATCTGGGTGGTTCCCGCCTCGGGGGGCGAGGCGCACCTGCTCGTCTCGAATCCCGCCTACGACTCACGACCGCTGTATTCGCCCGATGGGACGAAGCTCGCGTTTTTGTCGACGCGGACGGGCAACGGCGACGTCTACGTGGTGACGCTGGCGACGGGCGCCCTGCAACGCATCACCTTCGACGACGTCGCCGAGCAGCTCGACGCGTGGTCGCGCGACGGCAAGTGGCTGTACATCTCGTCGGGCAGCAAAGACGTGGCGGGGATGCACGACCTCTTTCGCGTCAGCGCCACCGGCGGCACGCCGATGGCGGTGAGCGCGGACCGCTTCACGCAGGAGTACTGGAGCGCCCCATCGCCCGCCGATCCGAACACGGTAGCGTTTATCGGCACGGGACGCACGATCACCGATTGGTGGCGGAAGGGCCACAGCCATATCGACGAGAGCCAGATCTGGCTCGTGCACGCCGGCGGTGACACACCGCGCTACGAGGCGGTGACGACGGACGACGCCAAGCATGCGTGGCCGATGTGGAGCGCCGACGCGAAGACGGTGTATTTCGTCTCCGATAAGAGCGGCGCGGAGAATCTGTGGGCGAAGCCGGTCGGCGCGGGCGACGCTCGGAGCGTGACGTCGTTCACCGCGGGCCGCGTCCTGTGGCCGACGATTTCGTACGATGGGAAGGCCATCGTCTTCGAGCGCGACATGTCGATCTGGTCGCTCGATGTCGGCAGCGGAAAAGCGTCCGAAGTGCCGATCACGCTGCGCGGAGTGAGCGCGTCGGTCGGGGTGGAGCACCAGACGTTGACGCAGGGGTTCGGGTGGCTCGCGCTTTCGCCGGATGGAAAGAAGATCGCGTTCACGGCGCACGGCGAGGTGTTCGCCGCGTCGGCGCGCGACGGCGGCGACGCAACGCGAATCACCAACACGCCGGAGTTGGAAGCCGAGTTGGCGTGGGCGCCGGACAGCAGACGACTCGCCTACGTCTCGAGCCGTGACGGTCCGACGCACGTCTATCTCTACGATTTTGGAACGCGAACCGAGACCAAGCTGACCGATGGTCCGCGCAACGATGTGCTGCCGGTCTGGTCACCGGACGGCAAGACGATCGCCTTCGAGCGCGGCGCGAAAGAGCTCCGCGTCATCGACGTCGCGACGCACCAGGAGCGCATGCTGGCGACGGGGGAGCTGGACCGACCGCCGTTTCTGCCGGAACACGCCGTCGCCTGGTCGCCCGACGGGCAGTGGATCGCCTATCTCTCCGGCGGACCGGGGTTATTCCAGAATCCAAATATCGTTTCGTTGAATGGCGGCACGGCTCGCCCGGCGGCGTACCTGTCGAACATGTTCGGCGGAACGGTTGCCTGGAGCCCGGACGGCACGTATTTGCTGTTCGATACCTCGCAGCGCACCGAGGAGGCGCAGATCGCGCGGGTCGACCTCGTGCCGCGCACGCCGCGCTTTCGCGAGGACCAATTCCGCGAGTTGTTCCAGCAGCAGCCGACGCGTCCCGGCACGCCCGTCGACCCGACGCCGCGACAGGGACCGCCGCAGCGCGACACGGCGACCGCGCGAGCCGATTCGGCGCGAGGAGCATCGCGCGGCGCGACGACGGTGGTGTTCGACGATATTCGCCGGCGACTCAGCTTCCTCCCGGTCGGCGTGGACGCGCGGAGCGTCACGATCAGCCCCGACGGCAAAACAGCCCTGCTCATCGCCAGCGCTGCCGGCCAAGCCAATTTGTACACCTACTCCCTGGATGAGCTGTCGACGCAGCCGATCGTCGCGCGACAGCTGACGTCGACGCCGGGCAACAAGTCGAATCCGCAGTTCACGGCGGACGGCAAAGAGGTCTATTATCTCGAGAACGGGCGCATCAGCGCCATCACCCTCGAGTCGCGCACGGCGCGAACGATCAACGTCAGCGCGGAGCTCGACGTCGATTTCGCCCGCGAAAAGCTGGCGCTCTTCCGTCAGGGCTGGGGCATTCTCGCCGATAACTTCTTCGACGCGAAGATGAATGGCGTGGATTGGCGCGCCGCCGGTGATCGATACGAGCCGTACGCAGCGGCCGCGCAGAGCACCGAAGAGCTGCGCCGCATCATGCGGCTCATGGTCGGCGAGTTGAACGCTTCACACTCCGGCGTCAACGGCCCGACGTTCTCGCCGCAAACCAACGTCGGCCGACTCGGCCTTCGTTTCGATCGCGGTGAGTACGAGCGAGCGGGCAAGCTCCGCGTCACCGAGACGTTGACGCTGAGCCCCGCGGCGCTCGCCGGGATCGTGCCGGGCGACTTCATTGTCTCGGTCGACGGCGCGCGCATCGACGCCCGAACCAATCTCGACTCGCTGCTCCTCAACAAGATCAACCGTCGCGTCGAGCTCGTCGTCTCGAAGACTGCCGAAGGGGCATCGGCGCGGACGGTCGCCATTCGCCCGGTGAACTTGGCGACGGAACGCGGACTACTGTACCGCGATTGGGTGGAGAGCCGTCGCGCCTATGTGGCGAAGATCAGCAACGGCCGCCTCGGTTACGTCCACATGGCGGACATGGGACAAGGATCGTTGCAGCAACTGTTCGTCGACCTCGACACGGAGAATCGCGGCAAGGAAGGGGTCGTCGTCGACGTGCGAAACAACAACGGCGGCTTCGTGAACCCGTACGCCATCGATGTGCTGGCGCGGCGAGGATATCTCCAGTTCACACCGCGTGATTTCGGCACGGGCGGCGGGCGTTCGGTCGTCGGCCAGCGATCGCTCGAGCGTCCGACAGCGCTCGTCACGAACATGCACTCGCTCTCCGACGCCGAGGATTTCACCGAAGGCTATCGCGCGCTCAAGCTCGGCCCCGTCGTCGGCGAGCCGACGGCCGGATGGATCATCTTCACCTCCGATGCTCCGCTGCTCGACGGCGCGACCAGCGTGCGTATGCCGTTCGAGCGGATCACCGATGCCGCCGGCAAGGACATGGAGATGCACCCGCGTCCGGTCGATGTCACGGTGAAGCGTCCAGTGGGCGAGAGCTACACCGGCCGCGATTCACAGCTCGATGCCGCGGTCGCCGAGCTGCTCAAGCGCGTCGGAGAAAAACCTTGATGCGGCGCGCCGTCCTTTCGCTGGTCCTGGCCGCCGGCCAGACGCTGGCGGCGCAGCGACCGGAGTCGCCCGCCGCGGTCAAGCGCTACTTCGAGATGGTGCGCCGGGAATTCTCGGCCAAGAACGCGTACGATCAAGTCGCTTTCATGGACCGGTATTTCCGCTGGCCCGGCAATACCGGATTCGACGCGAGCATCGATCGCGTCGAGGGGATGCTCGAGGCGGCCGGCTACGCGAACGAAACGAATGCGCCGGCGAACGCTCCTCTCACCTACCGCGTCGAGCGTCGGCGAATGGCGTCACCGGCGTGGGATCCGATTGACGCCGCGGTCGTCGTCGGGCGGGACACGATCCTCCGTTTCGCGACGAATCGCAACATGCTGGCGATCAACTCCTTTTCGACGCCGGATACGGGTGTGCTGGCGCCGATCGTCGATGTCGGGAAGGGCACGCCGGCCGACTACGACCGGGCCTCCGTCGCCGGCAAGATCGTGCTCGTCGAGGCGAGCGTGGGGCGCGCGTTTCCCGACGCTGTGCAGCGACGGGGCGCCATTGGCGTGCTTGCCTACAGCATGCCGGCGTACACGCAGCCTGAGCGCAACAGAACGTCGATCCAATTCGGGTCCATCGCCTACGACTCGGTGAAACGCGCCTGGGGTATTGCCCTATCGCGCGACGCGCTCGATCGGCTGCGCGCGTCGCTCGCCAAGGGGCCGTCGCAAGCCCGGGTGCGCGTCGCGTCCAAGATGTTCAACGCCGACGAGCGCACGCTGATCGCCGAGGTGCACGGATCCCAGGCGCCGACGGAACGATTCGTCCTCAGCGCGCACGTTCAGGAGCCGGGTGCGAACGACAACGCGTCCGGCGTCGGCGACCTGAGCGAGATGGCGCGCGTGCTCGGCGTGCTCGTTCGCGATCGCGGCTTCCGACCGAAGCGCACGATCACGATGCTGTTCGGCCTCGAGATCGCCCAGACGCGGAACTACCTCGCCGCCGACAGCGTCCGCACGCGCGGCGTGCGCTGGGGCCTGAGCCTCGACATGACCGGAGAGGACACCAAGAAGACTGGCGGCACCTTCCTCATCGAGAAGATGCCGGATCCGTCGGCCGTGTGGACGCGCGGCGACGAGAAGCACAGCGAGTGGGGCGGGCGCCCGCTCGAGAAGAGCCGCATCGTGCCGCACTATTTCAACGATTTCTTGTTGGCGCGCTGTCTCGATCAGGCGGCGAGCACCGGTTGGGTCGTGCGGACGAATCCGTTCGAGGGCGGAAGCGACCACACGCCCTTCCTCGACGCCAAGAAACCGGGCGTGTTGTTCTGGCATTTCACCGACATGTACTACCACACCGATGGCGACCGCATCGACAAGGTTTCCCAGTCCGAGCTGGCGAACGTGGGGCTCGCGGCGTTGGTCTCCGTGCTGACGCTCACCTCCGCCGACGGCCAAACGACTCGCGAGCTCGTCGCCGAAGTCGAACGCGCGGCGATCAAACGGCTCGACACCGAGGCCGCGCTCAGCCGGGCGGCGCTCCAGCGCGGAAGCCCCGCGGCGACCGAGGACGAAATCCTCTCGACGTGGACGGACTATTACGCTCGCGCCATCCAGGCAATGGACGACATCGAAGTTGGCGGGTCGTCGCCCCAGACCCGCGCGGCAATCGACGCCGCTAGCGGCCGTGTCGCGCTCGCGGGTGCCGAGCGACTACGATCGCTCCGGCCGTGAGGGTTGTCATCCTGAGCGAAGCGAAGGATCTACCTTCATACGTTAGCAACCAGACGGGGACAATAGATCCTTCGTCGCTGCGCTCCTCAGGATGACAACGATCAACGCGTTCTGCGATTGGCTCGTTGCGCACGGGTCGACCTGCGTCGAGCTGATCGGCGTCGTGCTCGGCATCGTCACCGTCTATCTGAACGCGCGAGAGAATGTCTGGTGCTGGCCGACCGCGCTCGTCAACGCGGCGATGTTCGTCATCGTGTTTTTCCGCACGGGCCTGTACTCGGACTTCGGCCTGCAGATCATCTACTTCGTGCTGTCATTGTACGGATGGTACGAATGGCTCTACGGCGGCGCGAACCACAGCGAGCTGCACGTGACGCGCACGCCCGCCAGACTCTGGTTGATCTTCGTCATGATCGGCCTCGTGTCGTGGGCGGCGCTCAGCACAATCACGTCACGTCTGCCGCACGCCGCACTGCCGTACATGGATTCCGCACTGGTGACGGTGAGCCTGATCGCGCAATACATGATGACGAAGAAGTATCTCGAGAACTGGATTCTCTGGATCGTCGTCGACGTGTTCTACGTCGGCATGTTCATCTACAAGAAGCTGAACCTCACGGCGTTCAACTATCTGGTCTATCTGGCGCTCGCCTTCGTCGGCTACGCCGCCTGGCGACGGTCGCTGGCCGAGCAGTCCGCGGTGGTCGCTTCACCGGCGACATGATCCGCGTCGTTCTGACCGGTTCGGAGTCGACCGGAAAGACGACGCTCGCCGTCGAGCTGGCCCGACACTACGACGCCGCTCTCGTTCCCGAATTCGTGCGAGAGTTCGCCGAAGCGAAGGGCGGATTGATCGACTTCTCCGATCATGGTCCCATCGCCCGCGGGCAGATGGCGCTCGAGGACGCCCAGATCGCGCTCGGCCGGCCGATCGTCGTCCAGGACACGGATCTGCTCAGCACCGTCGTCTATTGCAAACACTACTTCGGCCGCGCGCCCGATTGGATCGTCGACGAGGCGGCGGCACGCGCGCCCGATCTGTATCTCCTCTGTGAGATCGATCTGCCGTGGATCGCCGACGGCGTGCGCGATCGAGGCCATATGCGAGACGAGATGCAGCAGCTGTTTCGCGACGCGGTAATGAGCTCGGGCGCACCGGTCGCGATCGTGCGTGGAGAAGGGGAGGAACGGCTCGAGCGTGCCGTCGACGCGGTCGACGCGCTACTCCTCACGCAATCGCCGAACGCTGCCGCGGAAGAGAATTCTGATTCGTAGGTACAGGAAGATCGCGACCGCGGCGAGCGAAACCACGAAACCCCACCACAGTCCCGCCGGTCCGAGCGACGTCTTGAATCCCAGGTACGCGCTCACCGGCACGCCGACGATCCAGTAAGCGGCGAGCATGACGACGAGTGGCGCGGTCGTGTCGCCCGTGCCGCGCAGCACGCCGGCGCCAACCGCTTGGCCGCCGTCGAACACCTGAAAAACTCCCGCGATCGGAATAAGCACCGCGGCGAGCGACACCACCCGCTCGTCAGGGGTGAAAGCGTGCGCGAGGAGTCGCGGCGCCGCGAGAAACGCCAGCCCGGCGAGGCTCATGAACCCGACGCCACAGATGTAGGCGGCGCGAATCGCCGCCTTCGCGCGCGCGTCGTCGCCCGCGCCGATCGCATGGCCGACGCGCACGGCCGCCGCCTGGCCGACGCCGAGCGGGACCATGAACGTGAACGCGGCAAGCGTGATCGCGATCTGGTGCGCCGCCATCTGCACCGTGCCGAGCACCCCCATCAGCAAGCCAACCGCGCCGAACGCTCCCGCCTCGAGCGCCTGCTGCGCGCCGATCGGCATGCCGATCCGCAGCATCTGCCAGAGCGGCCTTGGCGCGATCGACGAATCCAGCCACGGGAGCACCGTCGGCCGAATATCTCGCCATGCAACGGCGAGGAGGAGCAGCAGCATGATCCAGCGGCTGATCGCCGTCGCGATGGCGCTCCCCGCGACGCCGAGGACGGGACTGCCGAGGTGTCCGTAGACGAAGACCCAGTTGAACCCGGCGTTGGCGAGGTTGGCGACGAGGATGGTCCAGACGACCGGCCGGACGAGGTGATGCGCTTGGAGCGTCTGACGGAAGACGCCGAACGCGAGATACGGCACCACGCCGGCGATCGAGATCCGCAGGTAGGCCGCCGCATCCGGAACGATCTCGTTCTGCTGATGGAGCGCGCGCAGCACCGAGGGCGAAATGGCGAGCAAGAGGCTCGTCACCAAGCCGAGTCCGAGGCTGATGATCAATCCCCGCTGCACCGCGCGCGCGACGGCCGGCCGGTCGTTCGCGCCGACTGCCTGCGAGACGATCGGGTCCAGCGCCATGATGCTGCCCGAGGCGAAGATCGAGACGTTGAAGAAGTACAGATTCCCCAACGCGACCGCGGCCAGCACGCGCGCCGACACTCGGCCGACCATGAGCGTATCCACCACGCCCATGGCCATGAAGCCGAGCTGTACGAAGACGACGGGCACGGCGAGAGCCACCGTCGCCCGCAGCTCGTGCGGCCGATCGCTACCTTTCGCGTCGATGCGCATGGTAATCGTAGTCACGGTAGCGACTCTCGGCGCATGGTGCGAATCACCCGCGCAAAGTTGGACGGCGGGCGTGCAAGCGATCCCCCTCGTGACGCCGGCCGATCCGACGGCGACGCGCTCGATCCTCACGGAAGGGTATCTCACGCAGCCCATGTTGATGGCGCACGCGGGTTGGCGAAGCCTTCACGGCGTCCTCACGCTCAATTTCGAAGGACTGACGCAGGAGCGCGGCGAGCTGACGACCGGCGCGTACGGCGAAGGGTACGTCGATCGGCGGCATCCGCACGCGTACGTGCACGAGCTGCTCGCCGGCGTCGAGGATTCGGTCCGCGGGACGCATCTCTCGCTTTACGCGGGGCGCGGCTTTGCTCCATTCGGCAGCGACGACCCGATGGTTCGTCCATTCGAGAAGTATCCGGTGAACCACCACCTCGCGCAGATCCTCGAGCGCGTGCTGGTCGTCGGCGCGGCGCGCGTCGGCCCCGTGATCGGTGAGCTCGGCGTCTTCAATGGCGACGAACCGTTGTCTCCCGGTTCGCCGCCGCGGTACTCACGCTTTGGAGATTCGTGGTCGTCGCGGCTTACGTATCTGCCGGTTCGATTCGTCGAGCTGGCCGCCAGTATCGCCCAGGTCAAATCGCCCGAGGTGCCCGACGGCCACGGTCTCGATCAGAAGAAGTATGACGTCTATTCGCGCTACGATCGCCGAACCGCCGACAGCAGAGTGTACGGGCTGCTCGAATGGGCCCACACGAACGAGCATGCGAGTGGAGCGATCAGCACGTCGCTGTCGAGCTGGATGGGCGAGGCGGCGGTGTGCAAACGCGACGCGATGGCGGGCGTTCGACTCGAGGGCGCCGATCGACCGGAGGAAGAAAGATTGGCCGATCCATTCCGCACGCCCCGTCCCGCGTCCGATCTTTCAAACCTCGGTGTCTCTCATTGGACGACGCTCACGGTCGCGCTCACGGCCCCGCGGCTTGTCGCGAAGTCTTTCTCCGCGAGGCCGTTCGTCGAAGCGGCGCGAATTCACGCCGGGCGAGGCGATCCTCCGGGACTTTTCGACGCCGATCTCCGCTACGGCACGAGCTCGATGTGGATGTACTCGCTTGGCGTTCGGCTGAAAGTCGGAACGATTCACGACCGCATGGGGCGTTACGGCGCGGCCGTCGTTCCCGAGCCAGGAACTGGAAACGGTTCGACCGGGTCTCATAACATGCCGGGCATGGTGATGCCCGGTCATTCCACCAACTCCGTGTGCACGCTGTGAAGTCTTGCCGTCTCAATCTTCTTCTCGCCGCGCTCGCCGCGGCATTGTGCGCGTGCGGGTCGGATTCGCCGTCCGTTGACAGCCCGCAGGACACGACGAGCATCAGCACCGAGCCGCTGACTTCCGCCGCCTGCCCAGCCGTGAACTTCGGAAAGCGGCCGGCTCCGCTCACGCTCACGGCGGCGACCCCGCCCGCGCTCCAGGTATTCGGCGTCGGCAACGAAACCGGTCGCTACACGGCGGAGGTGGCGGCGCGCGGCACGACGGCGTACACGACAACCTGGGGAGCACGAACGGCCGTCGGAAACAAGATCGACATTTGGGATGTGAGCGGGGCGACTCCGACGCTCGTCGACTCGGTAATTGTGTCCGGAGCCTCGACGCTGGGCGACGTCGCGGTGAGCGACGACGGGAAGCTCCTCGTCGTGGCGACCGAACGCAGCGGCGGTTCCATCGTGATCTTCGATCTCACGGATCCTCGGCACCCGCGGCAGATCTCGCGATTCACGAATCAAGAAACCGACCCGGGTGTGCATACGGCCGAGATCGGGCGGGTAAACGGCAAGCTGTACGCGTTTCTGTCGATCGACCCCGTGGGATCGATCCACGCAAAGCTGGTCATCGTCGATCTCAGCGATCCGGCGAATCCGCAGCAGGTGTACAGCAAGGTCGCCGGGAATCCGTACGTCCACGACACCTTCGTGCGGGACGGATTGCTGTTCGTCGCCCTGTGGGACGATGGCGTGGAGATTTGGGATATCGGCGGATGTGGCACGGGCGCCACGCCCGCTGCGCCACGCGTTCTGGGGAACGTGCACACCGTGGGCGGACAGGTCCATAACATCTGGTGGTTCCACGACGCGTCCGGCGGCAAGCGGTTCGCGTTCGTTGGACAGGAGGGCCCTGGCTCGATCGGCAGCTCGTCGGCAGGGGACATCCACGTGGTCGACATCAGCGATCCGACGGCGCCCAAGGAAGTCGGCTTCTATCACGTAGATGGCGCCGGCACGCACAATTTTTCTGTCGACGAGGCTAATGGGGTGTTGTACGCCGCCTATTACAACGGCGGTGTTCGGGCGATCGACGTTCGCGGCGACCTCAAGACCTGCCTGCCCAGCCAGCAGAACTTCACGACCGGTGGGAACATCACCCGCTGCGACCTACGGCTCATGGGACGAGAGATCGGCGTCGGGCTGGTCGAGCTGAATCGTGGGGTCTATGTCTGGGGCGTACAGTACCTGGGAGGGACGATCTACGCCTCCGACATGGTGAACGGGATCTGGAAGCTCAAAGCGGCCAAGTAGCACCTCGAGGGGATTTGTACGCATTTCGTAAAGGCCGCGGTGGCAATCGCTTAGCAGGTCTGGTGACTGAAACCTTTCGCGGCGAGTTTTCGTTGACAGAATGCGCGGCGAATTTTAGTGTGCTAGGGAGTAGGGCCCCCCTCGCGGAGTGTGGCGAATGATGCGGTCGATGAAAGGCTTTCGACGACAGCTCTCGACGCGATCTGTCGTGCCTGTTCTGGCCGTCATCGTCACCGTCAATTCGCCGATCGACCCGGCGCGTCGGGCGAGCGGCACTGGCTACGGCGGCGTTCTGCCGGTTCCGATTCCCGCCGCTGCAACCGCGACCGTCGCCCGCATGGATTCTCTCGTCGACGCGCATCGCGACAGTCGGACCGAACGCGGTCGCGTCCTCTACGCCGCCGGTCACGAGCCTCGTTCGGCGACGCCTTCCGCCAAGACGCGAAAGCAGTGTCCCTCGCCCGATCGTCGTCTCGTTCAGGGCCGCGGCCCGGCCTCGCCTAGCTCCTAAGTCTCCACATCCGTCGTTCCTTTATGCCACGTTTTCGCACCGCGGCGGCGGCAACGCTGCTCGTCATCCCGATCGTCGCTGGCGGGTTCTTCCTCCAGGAGCAGCCGACCCGCAATAACGCGGCATTGTTCGACCAGGTCTTCTCACTGGTTCGAAACCAGTATGTGGACTCGATCCCGGCGGCGATGGGATACGAGAAAGCCGCGCGAGGCTTGGTGCGCGAGCTGAACGATCCGTACAGCGAGCTCCTCGCTCCGAAGGAATCGGAAGACTTCAATCGTTCCACCGGCGGCCGCTACGGCGGAACCGGAATGCTGATCGGCGAACAGGGAGCGGGCATCATCGTCGTCGACCGTGTCTTCCCGAACACTCCCGCCGACGAAGCCGGCGTTCGGGAAGGCGATCGAATCATGTCGGTGAACGACACCTCCACGGCCGATCTGACTCTCACGAAGGTTTCCGACTTGTTGCGTGGCACACCGGGGACTCAGGTCTCCGTCGTGTATGCGCGCCCGACGGTGACCGAGCCGATCAAGCTGCGCTTCACTCGGCGCGTCGTGAAAATCCCCGCGGTGCCGTTCAGCGAGATCCTCGGCGATCACGTCGGGTATGTCCCGCTGCAGACGTTCAACGAGAACGCCGCCGAGGAGGTCCAGCAGGCGGTCGATCAACTCGTCAAGCAGGGCGCGAAGGGAATCGTGCTCGACATGCGCGACAACGGCGGCGGCATCGTCGAGCAGGCGCTCGAGACGTCGAGTCTCTTTCTGAAGGAAGGGCAGGAGATCGCCAGCGTTCGTTCGCGGAGCGGTTCTCCGGAGGCGCTGCGCTCGAGCGGCAAGCATCTCAGCAACGACATCCCACTCGTCGTCCTCGTCGACGGCGGATCGGCGTCGGCTACGGAGATCGTCGCCGGCGCGCTCCAGGACCACGACCGCGCGCTGGTCATCGGCACGAACTCGTTCGGCAAGGGGCTCGTGCAGTCGGTCTACCGGCTGAATGGCGGCTACCAGCTCAAGATCACGACCGGAAAGTGGTTCACGCCAAGCGGCCGCTCGATCCACCGCGAGCGCAAGTTGATGCCGAACGGCTCCTTCGTCGAAATTCACCCCGACTCGATCAAGACCGACGAAGAGCGGCCGATGTTCAAGTCCGACGCGGGACGGATTGTCTATGGTGGTGGCGGCATCCGCCCCGACGTGATCGTTCCGGACGACACGCTGCCGACGGACGAGCGGGAATTCATTCGGGCCGTGGCGCCGAAGATTCAGGCGATCAACACGGTCCTCCAGAACTACGCGATCGAGCTCAAGGGAACTGTTCCCCGCGACTTCACGCCGTCGGCGGCGTGGGGAACGGAGGTCGCGCGTCGTCTCGCCGCGGCCGACGTGAAGATCGATCCCAAGATGGATGCCGCGGCCCGTCGCTTCTTGTCTCGGGACCTGTCAAATCGTGTTGCACGGTTGTCGTTCGGCGACGCCGCGGCGAAGGCGCGGACGGCCTCCGACGATCATCAACTGGCGAAGGCCCTCCAGCTCCTCAGCTCGAGCACGACCCAGGCCCAGCTGCTCGGCGTGGTCAAGAAGTAGGTTCGCGCGGCGGCGGCCGCTATATCTTGGAGCCGTGAGCGACGACCCCGCGGCTCCACGGTCTACCATCCCGCCCCCCCCGCACGCGCATCACCTTCGCGTCGAGCGCACGGCGCGCTACTACACCCTTGGCGCCGAGGGAGCGGCAGTGCGTTCGATTTGGTTCGTGCTGCACGGGTACGGGCAGCTGGCCGGCGCGTTCGTGCAATTCTTTGCGGACGTCGCCAGAGCGGGCGCGCTCGTCGTCGCTCCCGAAGCGCTGAATCGGTTTTATCTCGTCAGTCCCGAAAGCGCGCCGGCGCGGGAACGGCCCGTCGGCGCGACGTGGATGACGCGCGAGGATCGCGAATCGGAGGTCTCCGATTACGTGGAGTATCTCGACGCCCTGCACGACGAGATCACCGAGTCGCGACGCGTTCCAGTCAACGCGGTCGGCTTCTCACAGGGCGCGGCGACGGTCACGCGGTGGCTGCTCAATGGCCGGTCACGCATCGATCGGTTGGTGTTGTGGGGTGGGTTGATGCCGCCGGAAGTCGATCTTGTCCGCGGCGCGGTGCGGATGCGCGATACCCGGGTGACGCTCGTCGCCGGTACGCGCGACCGATACCTCTCGGAGGAAGTCATCGCCGCGGAGCGAGCGCGTTTCGACGCGGCCGGCGTCGAATGTGAGGTGATCAGGTTCGATGGGGGGCACGTGATCAGCCGGTCGGTTTTTCCACGGCTGCTCGGTCCTACGCTCAGCGACGCTTCCGATCGATGAATCGGGAAAGGTCGCGACGATCCTTCTTCGTGGGTCGCCCCTTTTCCTCGTAGACGAACATTGCCGGCGCGGTCGCCAGCTGCGCGGACAGGCGCTGTCTCGCCTCGCGGCTCGCTTCGGTCTCTTCGTACAGCAGCTGCGCCACGGCGGCCGGGCCTCGTCGTTCGGCCAGGCCGCGGACGATGAGAATATGCTCATAGGGCGCGAGCCGCAGCCGGATCTCGTCGCCGGGCTTCACCGTCTTCGCCGGCTTGGCTCGCTCGCCGTTGACCTCGACCTTGCCGCCGGCGACGGCCTCGGTGGCGAGGGAGCGCGTCTTGTAGAAGCGCGCGGCCCACAGCCATTTGTCGACGCGTACCCGGTCCGGGCCCTGCCCCTGGTCCATCCCCAAAACCCGCTAGATTAGAGGTCGATGAAAGCTAGCGAGCTGACGTACGTCCACCGTTACCTCCCGCCAAACGGGGACGACCCACGGACATTGCTCCTGCTGCACGGCACAGGCGGCGATGAGAATGATCTCGTCCATCTGGGCCAGATGCTGGCCCCCGATGCCGGCTTGCTGAGTCCGCGCGGGAACGTGCTCGAAAACGGGGCAGCTCGCTTCTTCCGCCGATTGGCAGAAGGTGTGTTCGACATCGAGGATCTGCACGCGCGCACGAAGGACCTCGTCGCGTTTCTGGACGCCGCCGCCACCCAATACGGGTTCGACCCCACGAAGGTGGTCGCCGTCGGATTCTCCAACGGCGCCAACATCGCGGGAAGCGTGCTGCTGTCCTCGCCACGCGTGCTCTCGGGGGCGGTGCTGTTCCGGCCGATGGTACCCTTCGTACCCGAGGAACCGGTCTCGCTCGAGGGGCGGCGGATCTACATCGGCGCCGGCGAGAACGATCCGATCGTCTCGCGCCGCCATCCGGAGCGGCTCGCCGAGATGCTGCGCGTACTCGGCGCGGATGTTACGCTCAATTGGCAGCCGGCCGCTCATGCGTTGACGCGTGCCGACGTTACGTCGGCGTATGATTGGCTCGAGGCCGGCCGCGAGACGACGGCGTAGTCCGATTCGGAGGCTTACAATGCGTGTTGGAGAATGCAGCCGCTCCCTCGTGATCGGCGCTTTGATCGTCGTCGCCGGTGGACGCGCGACGTCCGCGCAGTCGCTCGACGCGTCGACCGTTCTGCGTATCGACTCCGTGTTCTCACACTTCACGCCCGCGACGCCCGGGTGTGCGGCGGGCGTGTACCAGAACGGGCGCGTGCTTTTCGCGAAGGGCTACGGATCGTCGAACATCGAGTACGGGGTGCCAATCACGCCGCGGACGCCGTTCATCATGGGCTCGGTGTCGAAGCAATTCACGGCGGCGGCGATCGCGCTGCTCGTACAGGACGGGCGTATTCGCCTGGACGATGACGTCCACAAGTACGTCCCCGAGCTTCCGGATTACGGCAAGAAGATCACGATCGATCAGCTCGTCCATCACACCAGCGGGCTGCGCGACTTCTGGTCGCTCGTCGACGCGTCTGGGATGCGTCCGGACGACGGCTACACGGTGGCCGACGTCGTGAAGCTGGCGTCGCGGCAGCGACATCTCAACTTCGACCCGGGCGCGGAATACAACTACAGCAACACGGGCTACGTGCTGCTCGGCGTGATCGTGCAGCGGGTGAGCGGGAAGAGTCTTCGCGAGTTCGCGGCCGAACGGATCTTCCAACCGCTCGGCATGACGGTGTCGCACTTCCATGACGACCACAACCAGCCCGTCCCCGGCCGCGCGATCGCGTACAGCCCGGCCAACGGTGGCGGATGGAAGATCAACGTCTGGAACAACGACATCGTCGGGCAGGGCGGGTTGATGACGACGCTCGAGGAGCTCCAGAAGTGGGATGAGAATTTTTATACGGGAGTGGTGGGCGGACGCGCGCTGCTGTCGCGCCAGCTCGAGCGAGGCGTTTTGAACGACGGCAAGCAGATCACTTATGCGTTCGGGCTGGAGATCGGCGAGTATCGGGGGCTGCCGATGGTCGAACATTCGGGGAGCACCGGGGGTTACCGCACGGACCTCACGCGCTTTCCCGAGCAGCACACGAGCGTGGCGACGATTTGCAACGTGAGCAACGCCGACGCGGTCGGGCTCGCGCACCGCGTCGCCGACGTGGTGCTAGGCCCGCGGTTCACCAAGCCCGTCGCGGCGGTGAACGTGCGGGTGGCCGGCCAGGCGGGCGGCCCGAGCGTGACGCTGACCCCGGCGGAGCGCGCGGCGATGACGGGTCGGTTTTATTCGCCCGAGTTGGACGCGACTTATGACCTCCGGGAGGCCGGCGAGGCACTCGTCGTTGTGCGAGCGAGGGCCGTCGATACGCTGCGGGCGGTGGACCGACAGACCTTCCGCGCGGCCGGCTATGCGCTGCATTTCGCGCCGGGAGCGTCTGGGTTCACACTGGACGCGGGCCGCATCCGCGGGATCGAGTTCACACGGTCGAAGTAAATCTTTACGCGTGAACCGTAGCGCGGCATATTCGGTTTTCATATATTACTGACGCGTCAGTTAATTGCAGTATGGCGTAAGCCGTTTAACACTAGACACTTAGCTGCGGTAAAGCAGTCACGAATGGCATCCCCTCCATCTCCAACCCGACCGAACCAGGAGCCCCGCTGGCGTCGGCTGCCGGAAGACCGGCCTCGTCAGATCCTGTCGGCGGCGCTCGATGTCTTTGGCGAACGCGGCCTCGCCGCTGCTCGTCTCGAGGACATCGCGAAGCGCGCCGGGTTGTCGAAGGGCACCATCTATCTCTACTTCCCAAACAAGGAAGAGCTCTTCCGCGAGATGGTGCGCGACACCGTGGTGAGCAAGATCGAGCGCCGCGAAGAAGAGATCAATTCGATGACCGGCTCCGCCACGGACGCGCTGATCCGTTTCATGCGCGGCCACTGGACGTTCATCCGGTCCCCGCAATTCGCGCCGCTCTTTCGGCTGATCCATGCCGAGATCCATCACTTTCCGGATCTCGCGCGTTTTTACGCAGAAGAGGTTGTGGCGCGCGGACAGCGGCTCGTGGCGAGCATTATCGAGCGCGGCATTGCCTCTGGTGAATTCCGAGAGGTTGAACCGCTTGCCGCGGCGCGAATGTTGACCGCGCCTTTCGTCATTCACGGTCTCTGGTGCACCCACCGCGAGGCCTTTGCGTCGGTCGCTCGCAAGACCGATGACCAGATCCTGGACGAGCTGATCGATTTCTATCTCCACGCGATCCGTTCGAGCGCTTCGTCGCCGGCCGTATCGCCGACCACTTGATTGACTTCGTTACAATGAACGCAACCTCGAACAAAGCCATTCGCATCGGCGCCGGCCTCTCCGTGCTGGCCGCGCTGCTCGCCTTTGCGGCGCGCGTCGCGAGCGCTCAGGAGAGCGGCCCGCGCCGACTTTCCCTCGGCGAGGCCGCTCGCCTCGCCGCCTCGCAAACCGCCGCGGTCCAGGAGGCGGCGCTGCGCGTCTCCGAAGCCAACGCTCGCGTCAAACAGAGTCGCTCGTCGCTGCTGCCGCAGGTCGATCTCACGCCCTCGTGGACCAGCCACACGGTCAACAGCGCGAGCTTCGGCTTCAACTTTCCGGCGCCGGCGGGCGAAAAACCGTTGCTCGATCCCAACGGCCAGATTATCGGCCCGGTGCGCTTCTGGGATTTCCGCGGCGGGGTCTCGCAGACGCTCATCAACCCGGCGGGTTCGCAACGCGTCCGCGCGGCGCGCGCCGGCGTGACCGCCGCAAGCGCCGACGTGGCGACGGCAGGTGAGAACGCCGCGTCGAACGCCGCGTTGTCCTACCTTCGTGCGCTGCGCAGCGAAGCCGTATATCGAGCGCGCGTCGCGGACTCGACGCTCGCCGTCGATTTGCTCAACGTTGCGCGGAATCAGCTCGAGGCCGGAGTCGGCGTCGGCTTGGATGTGACGCGGGCTCAGTCGCAGTCGGCGGGCGCCCGTGCGCAGCTCATCCAGGCGCGCAACGACAGGGATCGCGCCCAGCTCGACCTCAAGCGCGCGCTCAACCTGCCGCTCGATCAACAAATCATCTTGACGGATTCGCTCACCGCCGCCGTAGTTGTCGATACAACGGAGGCGGCCGCGGTGGCGCAGGCGGTTCAGCATCGCCCCGACATTCGTGCCGCCGAGGCGCAGCTCGAGGCTGCCGAACAGCAGGTTGCGGCAACACGCGCGACGCGGCTGCCGACGGTCAACGCCTTCGCCAACACCGGACCGACGGGCTTCGTTAACCACCTACTGAACACGTACACGTATGGTCTGCAGCTCTCGTGGCCGGTGTTCGAGGGTGGGCGTCGCGAAGCCGAGACCGAGGAGCAAATCGCCATGGCCAAGGAGATCGACGTGCGTCGTCGCGACCTCCAGCAACAGGCGACCGTCGACGTCCGCGCCGCGCTGCTCGACATCGCGTCGACGCGCGAGCAAGTCGAGGCGGCGCGCACACGTCAGAGCCTTGCCGAGCTCGAGGTTCAGCAAGCCCGCGATCGCTTCAATGCCGGTGTGGCCGGCAACGCCGACGTCATTACCGCTTCGGTCACGCTGAATGCGGCGCGCACCGGACTGATCGACGCGCTCGCATCGTACCAAGCCGCTCGGGTGTCGCTCGCGAAAGCGGAAGGCACCGTATCACAGCTTCGCTAATCAGGCTCCATCTTCCCATAGACTGAAATTTCGATCATGGCAACAGCTATCAAATCCGATCCGGCACGCGGCCTCGACCCGGTCGTCGAGAAGGCGAAACCCGCGGGCAGCAAGCGTCGGTTTGTTCTTCCCATCGTCGGCATCCTCGCGCTGCTGGGCGCGGTGTGGGCGGTGAAACAATGGACGTACGGGCGAAGCCACGCCTCGACCGACGACGCCGCGGTGGACGGGCATTTGATTCCGGTCCTCGCCAAGGTGAGCGGCTACGTCGACGCCGTG
>DATLPC010000182.1:0-14594 GCA_035535975.1 Gemmatimonadaceae bacterium
ACGAAATGGGGTCAGACTCCAATTGAGAATTGGAGTCTGACCCCAAACAGAAATTGGAGTCTGTCCCCTAACGCGGGGGGGTGGGAGGGTGGGCAACTGTTTGTTGGGGTGAGGGGTAATAAGGGTCGGGAGGGGAGGAAAATGAACAAGCTCAAGGTTTGGGTTGCCGCGGCTGTGCTGGCTATGCCAATCGCAGGGGCGAGTGGTGCGGTGCCGAGCACGGGATCACCGCCGGACGTCAGAGTCACCGAGCGGGATGTCGAGGCCACTAACAAGAAGGTGGCAGCAGCGTACGGAGCGCTCGTCGCGATGTGGAACAACGAGTTCAAGCGTATCGGCGAACGCTTTGCCGCACCCCGCATCCTTCGCTATCAAGGCGCCGCCATGACGTCGTGCGGGTTCATACAGCCGGAGAACGCCGAGTACTGTCCGACGGCGAATACGATCTACTACGATCAGGTCTTCCTGGCCGGCCTGACGAAGCTCGCGGCGAATGAGCTCGGGACAGATGGCGACATGGTCGCCGTCGGCGTGATCGCGCACGAGATGGGGCACGCCGTCGCCATGCAGCTTGGCTATCGCTCGCGCAGCTCATACGGGAACGAGTCGACCGCCGATTGTCTCGCCGGCGCGTTCACCAAGCAGGCGCAGAAAGACGGGTCGATCGAGGACGGCGACATCGACGAGGCGTTCTACGGAATGTCGCTGGCCGGCGATCCGACGCCGGAGCCGACCGGCAACGCGCGGTACGACAGAATCGTGCAAGCGCGGCTGGCTCGGCAGAGTCACGGCACGAAGGATCAGCGCACGCAAAACTTCCGCAACGGCCTCGAGGGCGGCGCGGAGGCGTGTCTCGATTCGTTTAGATGAATGACAGCTCGGCGACTCGGCGACTCGGCGACTCGGCGACTCGGCGACTCGGCGACTCGGCGACAGCGCCACGAGCCGAGCGGCCGAGTAGCCGAGCACCCGTTTCAGTCGGCTCGTGCCACTATCGCCGAGCGATCGCGCGGCGGCGCGCCGATCGCTCCTTTGATCTCGTCGACCCAGCCGGTGACGCGCTGCTCGACCACCTGGTGAACGCCGCCCACCAGGGTTGCCACCATGTCGTCGAGCGCCATACCTATGCGGCTGCTGGCGCCCTTCGTAGCAGTGACAGTCGCCGCCGCTGCTTTGATGTCGCTAGCCGAACCGCTGAGTAGCACGCCGGCGCCAAAGGCCAGCGCCAGCGCCGGCCACGGATGATCACGCACGACTTCGGCGACGTTGAGCTTTCGCTCGAGCTCGGCCAGCGTGCTCGACATTCGCTCCCTCGTCAGTTCGATGTCGCGCCGGACGTCAGCCGTTGTTTCAACCATTCCTTGTCCTCCTTCAGCGTGGTGACCGTCTCGGTCGGAGCGAGCTGTGATGGAGCGAGAAGCGACATGCCGCGGCGCGCGAGAACGATGGCAATCGCGCCGGCGATCACGAGGACGACGAGCCCGCCGAGCCAGTATTGATCGGCCGGAAGCCATTGGTCGCCGATGAGGAACACGATGCCGGCGAGCAACGACAGTGAGCCGAGCAGGGCGAGCACGGCACCTGTTGCGACGAACGCGGTTCCCTTGCCGATCCCGGTCGCGATCTGCGCAATCTCGATCCTTGCCAATCGCGCCTCCCCGCGCACGAGTGCCGCGCTCCCGTCGGCGAGATCGCGCAGCAGCGTGCCGAGGCCTCGACGGCCGTTGCGTCCGTCGAACGTCATGACCGCCTCCTACTTGTTGTTGCGAAATGCCTTGCCGATGAGATAGCCAAGCCCCGCGGCGATGAGGAGCGTGCGGCCTGGATGGTCTTTCACTTGGCGCTCGATCCCAGTGCGCAAGTTGGCCAAGTCCGCATCACGCAGCCAATCCGCGGTGGATTCCATTCCACCG
This sequence comes from Gemmatimonadaceae bacterium, assembly GCA_035535975.1. GTDB lineage: Bacteria > Gemmatimonadota > Gemmatimonadetes > Gemmatimonadales > Gemmatimonadaceae > JAQBQB01. The sequence goes on from DATLPC010000182.1 coordinate 1,914, forward strand.
GCGACCTTGCTGCTCACCTGCGCCATGCGATTGTCGGTCTCGAGGGCGACGCTGCCTGTTGTCGTCGAGCCGGCGAGATTACCCGGCGACCCGCTGCTTCGTTGACGCAGTTTGTTGGCGCCCGAGTCGAGCGCGTCGGCGAGGGAGTTCTTCAAGTTGCCGGCGCGATCCCGGACGGTGGATCCGACATCGGCGAGCTTGTCCTGCGCCGAGCCGGCGATGTCGCGCGCGCGGTCGGTGAAGCCCTGTGACTGCTGGTTTTCGGTCCCCGGCTCCGTGCCGAATCCCTGGCCGACGTTGGCCGTGGTGCCCGCGGCATAACCTTGCGCACCGCTCGTGTTCCCGGCGTTTCCATAGCCGGAGGATCCGCCAGGGTTCTGCGATCCACCGCTCTGGCCCGACGTCGATCCTCCTCCGGGCGTGAAATCATTCCGATCCATACGCGCACACTCCTCCAAAGGTGGGACGAGTTGTGTGCAGATGATGTGCCCGAAAGTGACGCGTACGATTCTTTCGCTAGCTCACGTGCTGAGCGGCGGCGCCGGCAATCCAGTCGTCGCGTCGCTCGACGGTGCGGCGATACGAACCGAGCCCGGCCGAGAACAAGGCGAGCGTCAGCGCCATGCAGACGGCCGTCATCGTCGCGAGCGAGTAGCGCACACCGTCACGCCCGAAGACGTGATCGGTGAACAGCGCGACGGACGTCGGGCCGAGCGTTCCCGAGAGCAAATTGACGATGAAGAAGTAGAGCGCCGCGCCCTGCGCGCGGAGATTCGGCGGAGCCATCTCGGCGGCCGCGGCACTCGCCGCGCCCCATGGGAAGGCGGCGAAGAAGTTGACGACCGTGAGAATGATCAGAGCGACCCTTGGCGTCGGGGCGAGTGGAAAGAGCGTCGCCGACACGAGCATGCCGAGCGCACCGGCGATGCCGACGAGCCACGGGCCGTCGACCCGTCCACGCCGCCCGATCTCATCGGTTATCCATCCGCCCGCGAGGACGCCGAACACACCGACGGTCATCGTGAGAAGCCCCATGGCGACGCCGGTCCGCGACTCGGGCCAACCGTATGTGCGCGCGAACAGCGTCGGAATCCAAGCGGCGATCGCGTAGTTGACCATCGCGAACACGCCGAAGCCGACGCTGTGGGTGAGGTATGTGAGACGATTCGCGACGACGTACCGCCAGAGATCAGTGACTGGCGCTCGACGCGTGGTTCCGAGGCGAGGCGGCTCGCGGACCATCAACAGGAGCGCCGCGATCAGGAAGCCCGGCAGTCCAACCGCGACGAACGCCGCCTGCCATGGTCGGATGTCGCCGAGCACCGGCAGGCGCCAAGTGCCGGAGACATCCACCCGTCCAACGACCAACGCGCCAAACAAGTATCCGAGACCCGACCCGAAGAAGATGCCCAATGAGTAAACACTCATCGCGCGCCCGAGGCTTTCGCGCGGGAAATAGTCGGCGAGCAGCGAAACCCCCGGCGCCGCCAACGTGGCTTCGCCGACGCCGACCCCGATGCGAAGCAGCAGCAACCGCGAATAGGTTCGCGCCGCCGCCGACAAGGTCGTGAACAGACTCCAGAGCGTCGTCCCGGCGGCGATGATGTTCCGCCGGTTCGAACGGTCGGCCAGCCAAGCGATCGGAAGGCCAAGGAAGGTATAGAAGAGCGCGAAGGCGAGGCCCTGCAGATAGCTCATCTGCGTGTCCGTGATCCCGAAGTCGCGCTCGATCGGGCGGACGAGGAGATTCAAGATCTGGCGATCGACGTTCGCGCTGATGCTGGCGAGGGCGAGAACGGAGGCGGCAAACCAAGGAGTGCGGCGCATTGTCTCGAAAGAAAAACGGGGAGGGGCGCAGGCGGAACTGACTGGGAGCGGGACTGACTAGGAGCGGGACTAACAACAGACGGGACTGACAAGGGGCGGCTCTGGAGGCGCGGTTTAACGGCGCGGTTTCGCCCGACGTTTGTCAGTCCCGTCCCTGGTTAGTCCCGCGGGTAGTCAGTCCCGTCCCTAGTTAGTCCCGCGTGTAGTCAGTCCCGTCGTTCCTCAGTCTAGTCAGTCCCGCGTGTAGTCAGTCCCGTCGTTCCTCAGTGCCGCGCATAGTCAGTCCCGCCGGTCGAATTACGCCGCCCTAAATCCCGCCTCCTCCAACGCCGTCCTCACTTTCTCGGCCATCTCTCCTTCGACCTCGAGATACGGCTTCGCTTCTGCCACCGCTTCCAGGAACGCTTTCGCGAAATCGAAATGTGATTCGCAATCGGCGCACTGCTCGAAATGAACGAGGATGGCCTCGCGCTCGGTTTCGGAGATCATTCCGTCGAGGAATGGCCATAGCTGCCGCAAAACGGCTTCGCACTGGGCTCGACTAGGCATTGCGACGCTCGGTTGAAGTGGGCGGGGGCGGAGGAGGGGAAGGGAGAACGTATGACGGCGCCGCGAAGCCGGCGTCGATGGCGTAGTTGAGCAGCGATTCCTGCAAGTGTCGTCGCGCGCGGTACAAACGCGAGCGGACCGTGCCGACGGGGATGTCGAGCGATGTCGCGACTTCTTCGTACGAGAAACCGTCGACGTCGACGAGCAGGACGACGTCGCGATAGTGCGGTTCGAGCGCGCGAATCGCCTTCGCGATCGCCGGGCCGAGGTCGAGGCGAGCAAACATGTCGTCGACTCCTTTGGCGCGCGCCGTGTTGTGGAGCCGCGCGGCGGCGAGCGATTCGAGCTCCTGATCGTCGACGACGACGGCGCGGTTCTCCCGCCGTCGCAGTTCGGCGAAGGTGTGACGACAGATCGTCGCCAACCAGCTCTTGCAGTCCGAGCCCTGCTGGAAGGTGTGCCAGTGCCGGTACGCCCGCAGAAAAGTTTCCTGCACGAGATCTTCCGTGTCGGCCACGTCACCGGTCAGCGCGGTAGCGACGCGGGCGATCGTCGACAGATGCGGAAGCGCGATCGCCGCGAACGTTTCGTCACGTTCGTTGCGCTGCGGCAGATCGTCGGTCGGCGACGGTGTCATTTCAAGTCAGAGGAAGCGTGGCGGCCTCGAACGCGGCGACGGCGACGTCGTGGATCGGCGTCGGTACGCCCCGCAGCGCGCCGAGCCGCGACACGGTTCCCGCCAGCAAGTCGAGCTCCGTCGGACCGCCGCGCTCCAGATCGAGGAGGAAGCTGGGGCGCGTTTCCGGCGCGAGGGCGAACAGGTCGTTGCGGAGAAAAGCTTCGTGCTGATCGGTGAGAGCGACGTCGCAGGCGCGCGCGACGCAGACGATCTCGTGCAGCGATCCCGCGACGAGCGCGCGCCCGCGCTCCGTCGAGAGCGAGTAACCCATCGACCGCCGGGACAGCCCGCAGGCCACATTCATCGGCACGATGAAGGCGAACTTCCTCCACAGGTCGTGGCTGATGTCGTCGCTCACTTCACTGGTCACGCCGGCGTCGCGCAATGCCGTCGCGGTGCGCGACACTCGGTCGGACACGGTGCCGTCGAACTCCCCGATGGTGACGCGATCGAATTCGCTGAGTCGCGCGACGACGCCGGGGGCCGAGCGAACGATGCTCGCGCGCACCAAACCGCCGACGATGCGATCGCGCGGCACGCCGAAGCCACGCAGCCGCTCGGCGATATCGACGCCATTCAGCAGACCGACGATCGTCGCGCCGCTCTTCGCCGCGCCGACGACCACGGGACCGACGTCGGCCAGCGAGTAGCTCTTCACGGCGACGAAGACGACGTCGCAATTCGCGACGTGATCGGCGCGCGACGACGCATCGGGGTGCGCGATGAAGGTCTCCTTGGGCGTACGAACCTCGAGACCCCTGGAGCAAATCGCCTCGAGATGCTCGCCACGCGCGAACAGCTTCACATCGTGACCGGCGCGGCTCAGCAATCCCGCGTAATAGCTTCCGATCCCGCCGGCGCCGACGAATCCAATTTTCACGGAGATCCTCGGCTATTCCTTGTCGGCGTGCTCGAACAGCGGCAAGAACTCGCCATAGCCTTCGTCAGCGAGCTTGGAAACAGGAATGAACCGCATCGACGCGGAGTTCATGCAGTAGCGCAGGCCGGTCGGAGCGGGACCGTCGTCGAACAGGTGGCCGAGGTGCGAATCGGCGTGCGCCGAGCGAACTTCGGTTCGTGTCATGAACAGGCTGCGATCCGTTTTCGTCTTGACGTTCTCCGAGACGAGCGGTTTGGTGAAGCTGGGCCAACCAGTCCCCGAATCGAACTTGTCGCTCGAGCTGAATAACGGTTCGCCGGAGACGACGTCCACGTAGATGCCCGGCTCGTGATTGTCCCAATAAGCATTCTGGAAGGGTCGCTCGGTCGCCTCGTTTTGCGTGACCTGATACTGGAGCGGCGAGAGCTTGGCCTTGAGATCGGCGTCGTCGGGCTTCTTGAAATCGGACATCGAAACACCTCTTTTTGGGCTCGCGGGCCGATCACAATAGGGTGTACAGCCCGGTTTAGTTCCAGAGCGGGGCACCGAATGGGAACTCTCGCCGCCATTGGCTCGTTTGGATGCGTCCCCCCGCCGTTCAAAAGTTAAGCCCCCCTCCCCCTCCCCCTCCCCCTCCCCTCCCCCTCCTCCGGCCTCTCACATGGCTTCCCTTCCCGACCCCGCTAAGGCGAAGTCACTGGCCGACGCGCGCAAGCAGACGCATCACGCGGCGCAATTGGCGACCGCGGCCGGAATTTCTTTCCTCCCGAAGCAGGCGGACGACAGTCACACCAACCTCGAGTGGCTCCCAGCCCTCGGAGCCCTTGCCTCGCGCCTCGTTCCTGCGGCCGCTCCGTTTCGTGTCGCCGTCCGAATCATCGACCTCGAGCTCCGCGTCCTCGACGATCGCAATGCGACGGCGGCCTGCCTGCCGCTGAACGGCCGGCGAATCGTCGATGCCGAAACCTGGTTGCGCGAGCGCGTCGCGGAACGCGGGGCGCCGGCGGCGAAATTCACCCTCGCCAGGCATTATGAGATTCCACATCACGCGGTCGGCGATGGGAGTGCGTTCGAGACGTCGGATCGCGGAGCGTTTACCGAATTGGCGGCGTGGTTCGATCTCGCGGCGGAGGTACTCGAGTCGGTTCGCGCGCGTAACGATGGAAGCGAGATTCGCTGTTGGCCTCACCACTTCGACATTGCGACGCTGATCACCGTCGAAGACGCCAAAACCGTCGGTGTGGGACTGGAGCCGGGCGACACGTACTACGACGAGCCTTATTTCTACGTCAACGCCAACCCGCGGCCCGCCGCCGGGACGGCCTTGGCGCGACTCGCCGGTGACGGATCATGGCACACGCACGAGTGGTTCGGCGCCGTGCTCCCCGGCTCGCGGATTCGATCGTCGTCGAGCAGCAGAGCGCAAGCCGATGAGTTTCTCAATTCAGCGATCGCCGCGTGCCGGCAATTCGTCCTGGGTGGCCGATAAGCGGCGCCGATCGACGCGGAGAGACAAAACGTCCGGGCGGCTGTAATGGCCGCCGCCCGCGACATCGAGCGACATCGATTCTTGGCGAACGCTCGACAGGTCCAAATCAGCGACGAGCGTGCACGCCTCCTCGTATACCGGGCCGGCGACATAGCTGCCGTTCGGCGCGATGATCGCGCTCCCGCCGCGCAGCGCCCAGGCGCTCGACGCCTTGTCGGGATGCACCTCGAGCTCCGACGGCAACTCGCTCATGCGCATGAGCGAGGCCGCCGCGATCACGAAGCAACGCCCCTCGAACGCGTAGTGCCGGCTGGCGACCTGCAACATCTCGTGCGCGGTCGGCCAGACGGCGACGTGAATGTCCTCGCCCGAGTCGTGAAGCGCCTGGCGCGCGAGAGGCATCCAGTGCTCCCAGCAGACCAAACCTCCAACTCGTCCGTTCCCTGTTTCGACGGCGACGAGTCCCGTCCCGTCGCCCTGTCCCCACACCATTCGCTCCGTGTATGTCGGGACGAGCTTGCGGTGATGGTTGAGGAGCGTGCCGTCCGAGCCGTAGGTGAGCAACGCGTTGTACAATGTCCCGCGGCCGGCGCCGGATGAAACGCGCTCCGTGACTCCGACGACGAGCGACACACCAGCGTCTTGCGCGATCGCCCCCAACGCGCGCCCGGATTCTCCGGCGACGTCGACGCTATTCTCCGCCATGCGCGCGAACACGCGCTTGACGGGACCGTGATCCCACAGCGCTACATCGCGGCACACGTCCAACCACGCTGGATACCCCGGAATCCACGTCTCGGGGAACACGACGAGCGTCGCCCCGCGCTCGGCCGCGGCGCTCGTCAACTCGCGCGTCCGCGAGAGGCCTTGGTCGAGATCGCGGCCGACTTCCGCTTGAACCACCGCGACGCGGACGGTGGTCACGCAGCGCGTCCGCGGGCGGCGTTCCGGTCCACCGGGTCACGCACCAAGCAGAGCGACCCAGAAGCGATCGTCGGCATCCGTCCACAGTCGCTCGATGGTGAAGCCGGCCGCGTTCGTCACCGTCGCCAACTGGTCGCGGTCGTACTTATAGGACGACTCCGTCCAGATCGTCTCGCCGCGCGAGAACGCGATGCGCGTCCCACCGACATCGACCTCGTGGGCGATCGTCGCCTCGAGGTGCATCTCGACGCGGCCGGCGGTCTCGTTGAAGAAAGCGTGGTGCCGGAAACGCGTGAGATCGAAATCGGCGTTCAATTCGCGGTTGATCCGTCGGAGCACGTTGAGATTGAAGGCCGCGGTGACGCCCTCGCGATCATCGTATGCGGCGTCGAGCGTCGCCGGATCCTTGCGGCGATCGACGCCGAGGAGGAGCATCCCTCCCGGACCGACCGCGCGGCGGATGCGTCGAAGGAACGCGGCCGCCTCGGCAGGGTGGAAGTTGCCGATCGTCGAGCCGGGAAAGAACGCGAGCCGCCGGTCGTGCTCCGGGAGATGCGGGACGGAGAGCGGCAGCGTGTAATCCGCGCACAGCGGACGGATTGCGACGGATGGATAGTCCCCAGCGAGCTCGGACGACACGCGTGCGAGCTGCTCATGCGAGATATCGATCGGCACATACGCGGCGGGATGGCGCAGCGCGTCGAGCAGCAAGCGGATCTTCACGCCCGCCCCGCTTCCGTATTCGATCAATGCCGCCCGCGGCCCGACAAGCTGAGAGATCTCACCAACGGAGCGACGGAGAATCGAGAGCTCCGTTCGTGTGAGATAATACTCATCGAGTGTGCAGATTCGCTCGAAGAGCCGCGCCCCCTCGTCGTCATAGAAGAGCTTGGGCGGGAGCGTCTTGGGCGACGCGGTCAGACCGCACAGCACGTCCTCGATGATTCCGCTCGCGCCGACGGGCGCGAGGTTGGAGCACAAGGGCGCGCTCATGCGTCGGCCGCCTTGGCCAACCGGATCCCCATGAACTGCCAGCGCGCGTCGGACGGGAAGAAATTGCGATAGGTGAGGCGGGCGTGCGATCGCGGCGTCGCGCACGATGCACCGCGCAGCACCCACTGGTCGCACATCCATTTGCCGTTGTACTCGCCGATCGCTCCCGCCGCCGGCGAATAGCCCGGATATGCCGTATATGCACTCTGCGTCCACTGCCAGACGTCGCCGTAAAGCTGGCGCAGCCCGCGGCCGTGCGTCGAAGATGGCGCGGGAGCGGGATGATAGTTCTCCGACTCGACGAACGCGCCGTCGATCGGCGCACTGGCGGCGGCGATCTCCCACTCTGGTTCGGTCGGCAAGCGCGCGCCGGCCCAGCGCGCGAACGCGTCGGCCTCGAAATAGCTGACGTGCGTCACCGGGGCGTTGGGTTCGAGCGCGTTCTGACCCGCCAGAGTGAACTCGGTCCACCCATCCGTCGTCCGCTCCCAGTAGATCGGCGCTTCCCAATTCGACGCGCGGACCGTCGCCCACCCGTTCGACAACCAAAGCTCCGGCCGGTGATAGCCGCGATCGTCGATGAACGCGAGATAATCGGCGTTGGTGACGAGACGGTCAGCCAGATGAAATTCGTCGACGAACACGCGATGCGCCGGCGACTCGTTGTCGAAGGAAAACCCGCCGCCCTCGTGACCAATGCGATATATGCCGGCCGGGACGCTGACCCAACCCAAGTCACCGGTGCCGCGTGTCGCGTACGCCGTGTCTCGTGTCCCGCGATAGACAGGCCGCAACGGGTTCATCCAGAACACGTGCTTGATATCGGTGAGCAGCAGCTCCTGATGCTGCTGCTCGTGATGCAGCCCGAGCTCGATCACCGGCCACGCGGGGTGCTCGACGTCGTTCGCGACGCGATCGAGCAATCGCCGCATGCCGGCGTCCACATGCGCGCGATACGAAAACACCTCGGCGACCGTCGGACGCGTGACGAGGCCGCGCTGCGCCCGACAGTGCCGCTCGCCCGCCTGCACGTAGTACGAATTGAACAGAAATGCATAGCGCGGATTCGGCGTGACATAGGACGCGTCGAACGGCGCCAGCACGAACGTCTCGAAGAACCAGCTCGTATGCGCAAGATGCCACTTCGTCGGACTGACGTCGGTCATCGTGCTCACGACGTAGTCTTCCGTCTCGAGCGGCTCGCACAGCTTCTCCGTCTGCCGACGAACGGCAGCGTATCGATCAATCAGGCGCAGGGACGGAGCCGCGCGCGCGACGTCAAGCTCGGAGATCGTCATATCAACACCTACGTCGAGAAACGAGTCGGCGGATTCTCCTGGCAAATCCGCAGCCACGTAGAAATGTGCACGCGGCGCCAGCCCCCAGCCCCCTAGACCCCGCTCGCCCAAGCGCCGGGGGACCTAAGCTATCCTGGTGACTGGCCGCGAGCTAGCCTGCCCGGGAGGCTCTGGAGCGGCAGCCCTCAGGCGTCAATTGGGCAGCGTTCTTCCAGTCGTCTCCACCGCGAATGGAATGATCAACAGGCCGATCGCAAACGCGATAGCCGTGAGCGCGACGGGAGTGCCAAGCGTTCCCATTCGTAGTACCATCGCGCCGAGGAGAAAGTTCACGCCGGCACCGACGAATCGGCCGACGGAGGTCGAGAAGGCGAACGCTGTTGCGCGAACGCGGGTATCGTATTGCTCGGGCAACCACAAGCTGAACGCCGCGAAGCTGCCGCCGGCGAATCCCATGAAGAAGAGAATCGTGATGAAAGCGTTGAGACCGTTCGGGAGATAGAATGCCCAGCCGAACGCGAGCGGGATCGTAATCATCATCCCCGTGAAGTAGAGCGCGACCGCGCCCTTACGTCCGATGCGTTCGGCGATCGGTGGAAGGCAGATACAGCCGAGGATCGTGCCGACTGATAGCACGGCCGTTCCCAGTGAAACCATCTTCGCGGGCATGCTCCCGGTCATTCCGGCGCGCTTGGCGAGCGTCGTGATCGCGGTCGGCTCGTACACTGCACCGGCCCACAGACCGATGATCGCCACGGTGAGCAATGCCGCGTTGACGATGGTTCGCCTCCGGTACTGCGGTCGAAAGATCTCGGCGAGCGGATGGGCGCGTTGTGCTTCGTCTTTGTGCGCTTTCCAACGCGGCGGCTCTTGTACCTTCCGCAGCGTGATCGCGGCGACAATCACCGGAATGAATCCGCAAAGGAACATCGCGCGCCAACCGAAGCGCGCGCCGACGGTGTAGTTGAGCGCCGCCGCGGCGAAGAAACCGAAGTAGTAGCCCGTCTGCAGGTAGCCGGCGCCCATCTTCCTACGATCCTCCGGCCAGGCTTCCGCGACGTACGTGCCCGCCATCGCCCATTCGCCGCCAACACCCACTCCCGACAGGAAACGAAACAAGCCGAGCTGCCACACATTCTGCGCGAATGCGGCAAGGCCGGTGAAGATCGCATACATCAGAATGGTCGCGGCGAGGGCGCGCGTGCGTCCGAAACGATCGGCGATCGGACCCCACAGAAACGCACATCCCCATCCGGCGAGAAAGACGGCGAAGAGCACCGAGCCGGCGAAGCCGATGTTCGCCGGCGTCGCCGGTGTGCCGGATCGCGGAAGCAGCTCGGTGAGCGCCGGCGCGAGGACCAGCGCGTAAATCACCGAGTCCATTCCGTCGAGCAGCCACCCCGACCATGCCGCCCAGAAGCCGACGATCTGCGCGCGCGTCAACTTGGTGCGAGCGACTGCCCCGTCGAGCGCGACGCTTTGTGTCGTCATGAGGTGACCGGCTCCTTCCATTGTGGGAGAAGATGCTTCTGGATCTTGCCGAGCGCGGTGCGTGGCAGCGACTCGACGCGCACGAATGCGCGTGGAATCTTGAACGAGGCGAGCTGTGACCGACAGGTGCGTTCCAACTCGGCGGTGCTCAGCGAATCGTCGGCGACGATGTACGCGATCGGGACTTCCCCGCGCACTTCGTCGGCCACGCCGACGACCGCGGCTTCGCGAATCCGCGGATCCTCGAGCAGCAGCTCCTCCACCTCACGCGGATAGATGTTGAAGCCGCCGCTGATGATCAGATCACCGCGGCGGCCGCGCAGCGTGTAGTAGCCATCGGCAGCGCGGACGCCGAGGTCGCCCGTCTTGAACCATCCGTCCTGAAACGCCGCGTTCGTCGCCTCGGGGCGGCGCCAGTAGCCGGAGAAGAGGTGTGGCGATCGAATCTGCACTTCGCCGACCTCACCATCGCCGAGTAGCTGCCCGTTATCGCCGACGATGCGTGCCGAGACGCCGGGGAGCGGCGGACCCACGGAACCGGCGCGTCGCTCGCCCTCGTACGGATTGCTCATGATCATCAGCGCTTCGCTCATGCCATAGCGCTCGAGAATCGTATGGCCAAATCGGTGACGAAACGCCTCGTGCACGTGCGCGGGCAACGGGGCTGATCCACAGACGAAGAGTCGCGCCGAACCACCGATCGCGCGGGCATCTTCGTCGGTCATCACGGACGCGTCGAGCAGGCGGATGTACACCGTCGGCACGCCGAAGACGAGCGTGGGCCGGAGCTCCTTCATCACCGCGGGCGTCGTCCGCTGGTCGAACCGCTCGAGCAATCGCATGCGACAGCCGCTGATCAACCAGCTGTGCAGACCGTTGCCGAGTCCATGGACGTGGAAGAGCGGAAGCATCGCGAGATAGCGATCACGTTCGCTGATCTTCCAGACGGTAGTGAGCGCGATGCCGTTGGCGGCGAGGTTGTTGTGCGACAGGACCGCGCCCTTGGCGACGCCCGTTGTCCCCGACGTGTAGACGATCATCGCGGCGTCGTCTCCGTCGAGCGGAGCAATGGTTCGCCCAGCGTCCCGCGCGGTTGCCGCGCGCGTCAGTGCGTCGACGTCCCAGATCGGCGCGGCGTCCGGATACACGGCGCCGCCGCTCGTCGCGGCGACCACGGCCTTCGGCTCGGCGTCGCCGACGATGTGCCGCAGCTCGCGTTCCTTATATAGGACGTTCATCGGCACGAAGATCACTCCGAGCCGGGCGCAGGCGAGATAGAGGTCGATGAACTCGACGCGGTTCGCGAGATGGACGGCGAGCCGGTCGCCCCGCGCCAGCCCGCGCGACGCCAGCTCGGCGGCCATGCGATTGGCCCGCGCGTCGATCTCGCCGAACGTCAGCGTGCGGATCGAGCCGGTGTCGTCATAACCGAGGGCCGGGCGATTGGCCCGGCCCTCGAGTGATAGGTCGAAGAGTTGGGTGAGATTCATAGAACAACGGTGTCATCCTGAGCGAAGCGAAGGACCTATTGTCGTGGACCGGTAACCAAGTCGGGACGATAGGTCCTTCGTCGCTGCGCTCCTCAGGATGACAGCGCGGTCACTATTTGTCCATTGTCGCTGTTCCGCCCTTCAGCATGCGAAGCGCTTCGTCGATCGCGACTTTGAGCTCACGATCGACGCCCTTCGCCTCGTCGGCGGGGGAATTCTTGACCCACACGTCCGGCGGGATGCCGAGGTTCTCGAGATCGAGGCCATAGTTATTCGGCTTCGTCGGATCCCACGTCACGACCAGTGAGCCCGGCGTTCGGATCGCACCGCCGTTGATCAGGCTGTAGCTGCCCGTCGCGATCACCTGCGCCGACGTCGGGTTGCCAACGAGCTTTCCGAGCCCGAGCTGACGGAAGCCGGCCGGCGTCACTTCGGCATCGGAGACCGAGCGATAGTTGATCATCATCACCTTCGGTCCGACAATCGCTTGGCGCGGCCGGCGACCCCAGGTGCGCGACCCGTTGCGGTTATTCCAGAACTGATATGGCTGCCGCTCGAGGATATCGAGCAGCTCCTGATCGATGTTGCCGCCGCCGTTGTTCCGGATGTCGACGATGATCCCCTTCTTCTGCCAGAAGCGGTCGATCTCGTTCTGGAAGCGCTCGAGCGACGGTTGGTCCATCGCGCGAATGTGGACGTAGGCGATCTGTCCATTCGTCGCCTTGTCGACGGAGTCGCGGTTGTTGGCGACCCACTCTTCGTATTTGATGTTGGTGAGGTTGGTGACCGTCGCGATGCGGAAGGTCTTGGCGTTCGCCCCGTCCGGCGACTTGGAGACTTTGACGGGCACGTATTCGTTCTCAGTCGTGCTGAGGATTTTCCAGTAATCGTCGCCGGCTTTGAGGTCGCGTCCGTCGATTGAGAGGACATAATCGCCGCTCGAGATGTCGATCCAATCCTTGTCGGCCGGTCCGTCGCGATAGACGTGCGTCACGCGATATCGACCGTTGGCCGGCTCCATCTCGAAGCCGAGGTAGCGCGTCGTGTACGCTCGCGGCACG
>DATLPC010000183.1:0-5838 GCA_035535975.1 Gemmatimonadaceae bacterium
CGCCGGCTCGAACAGGTGCGTCTCGATGCCGGCGGTGTGCAGCACCCGATCGAGATACCGGGCGAGCGCCATCTCGTTGCCCGGTGGATTCGTCGTGTCGATTTGTATCAAGCGTGTAAGGTGCCCGACGACCTCGTCGCGCAGACCGTTCCAGTCAGACGGGGGTAAAAGCATATCGGAAGTTATTAAGCCTTAAATTGGTGGCGGGTTGGTCGCCATTCGTTTCCTCTACCTCGATCCTGGTATGCGATTCTCGAGACTGATTCTCACCGCCGTCGCCCTTCTCGCACCGATGACGGTCGGGGGGGCGCAACAAAAACAGCGCTATTCGTCGCTCGGCGAGGCTTTGCAGAGCAGCGGAATGATGGCGGGTCGCGGCGCTCCGCGAAACGTCTTCTGGCTCGACGGCGGGCGTCGCTTTTCGTTCATCGCGACCAATCCGCAAACGCGGCAGTCCGAGATTCGCGCCTACGATCCGGCAAGCGGCCGCGATACCCTGCTCTTCTCCGGCCAGGGGCTCACCATCCCCGGCACGACGAATCCCTTCTTGTACGAGGGGTTTCAGTGGGCGCGCGATTTCAAGAACATCGTCTTCCAGGCGAACTTTCAGCAGCTCTATCGCCGCTCGGGCACGTCCGATTACTACATCTACTCGCTTGCGTCCAAAGGCCTACAGCTCGCCGGTCGCGGCGCGCGGACGGCTGAGCTCTCGCCCGACGGCACGATGCTCGGCGAAGAGCGGAACGGCGACATGTACGTCGTCGATCTTGCGACCAAGAACGAGCGACGCCTGACGACCGACGCGACGGAACACGTCTACAACGGCCACTTCGACTGGGTGTACGAAGAAGAGTTCGGGCTTCCGCAGGCCTGGAACTGGTCCCCCGACAGCCGCCACATCGCCTTCTGGCGGATCGACGAGACGAAGGAGCCGGAGATTCAGATCTCGGACTTCAGCGGCCGCCACCCGACGTGGGATCGCATTCGCATCCCACAGCCCGGTGATACGAATCCGACGGCGCGCATCGGCGTGCTCGACGCGAAGAGCGGCAAGAAGGTCTGGCTCGATCCGCACCAGAGCGGCGAGTACTACATCCCGCGCGTCTATTGGACGAGCCGCGCCGATACGCTCGCCATGATCGTGCTCAATCGAAAGCAGAACGACATGAAGTTGTTCTTCTTCGACGTGAACACCGGCGGCTCGCGCCAGGTGATGAACGAGACGTCGAACGCGTGGATCGACGTTTACGACTTCTACGCGAACGTGATGGACCTGATGTCCTTCCCGTCGAACTCGCACGAGTTCTTTTGGGTCTCCGATCGCGATGGCTTCCAGCACATCTACCGCTACGACTACTCGGGCAAGCTCGTCCAGCAAGTGACGAAGGGCCCGTGGAGCGTCACCCGCATCGAAGGCGTCGATCCCGCGAAGCAGATCATCTACTTCACCGGCACCAACCCGACGCCGCTCGAGCGGCAGCTCTGGAAGATCAAGTTCGACGGCACGGGCCTCGAGCGGATCACGACGACGCCCGGCCGTCACACGATCGATATGGCGCCCAACGCGCAGTATTTCATCGACAGCTACTCGTCCACGTCACAGCCGCGCCAAGTCGAGCTCTGGTCGACGGCGACCGGCAAGCTGCGCACGATGGAAGAGAACGCCGGAACGAAACAGTGGTTGGCGACACACGAGTACAGTCCGCTCGAACTGTTCTCGTTCACAACGTCCGACGGCGTGAAGATCGATGCGTCGATGGTCAAACCGGTCCCCTTCGATCCGTCGAAGAAGTATCCGGTCGTGTTCACCATCTACGGCGGCCCCGGGTCTCAGGGCGTCTACAATCAGTTCGATCCCTCGGGATGGAAGCAGTGGCTCGCCCAGAAGGGCTACATCGTGGTCGACGTCAACAATCGCGGCACGAACAACTACGGCCGCGACTTCATGAAGGTCGTCTACAAGCAGCTCGGCAAATACGAGGCGCATGATTTCGCCGAAGCAGCGAAGTACATGAAGACGCTCCCCTACGTCGACGGCTCGCACATCGCCATCATGGGCACGAGCTACGGCGGCTACAGCACGATGATCTCGCTGGAGCTCTATCCCGACGTGTTCGGCCTCGGCATGGCCAACTCGGGCGTCGCCGACTGGCGTCTGTACGACACGATCTACACCGAGCGGTACATGTCGACGCTCGAAGACAACGTCGCCGGGTACGCCGCCGGCTCGGTCATCGAGAACGCGCCGAAGCTCCAGGGCAAGCTGCTCATGATCCATTCGATGATGGACGACAACGTCCACCCGCAAAACACCATGCAGCTCCTCACCGCGTTCACGAACGCCGGCAAGGATATCGAGACGCGCATCTATCCGCCGGGACATCACGGCGCTGCGTACAACGCGGAGAGCGCGCGGCTGATATCGGAGGCGGAGTACAACTTCTTGAGTCGCTGGCTGGGACGGCCTTCTACGGCTGAATCGGTCAAACCTTAGCGCGGTCATCCTGAGCGAAGCGAAGGATCTACTGTCCATCACTATTTACTGGTGAAGCAAATAGGTCCTTCGTCTCTTCACTCCTCTGGATGACAGGCGCTGCTCGGTTGACAACCCGCGATTCGGCGTGCACCCTGTCGGTCCATCCGTTTCTCCCAAGCCAAGACGAGGACCTATGTACCGACCGATTGCTCTCGCCGTCGCGACGATAGCGCTCTGCGCGTGCAGCCAGAAGGAAGCAGGCAAGCCGGACAGTGCCGCCGTCGCTCAATCCGCCACACCGGCCGCAGCGCACGGGTTTGATCCCGCGACGCACACCGCGACCGTGCATGCCAAGGACTTTTCGTTCGACGCGCCCGATTCCCTTCCCGGCGGCTGGACGACGTTCCACCTGATCAACGACGGCCCGAACTTCCATCACATCCAGCTCGTTCGGCTGGACAGCGGCAAGACCGTACAGGATCTCGGTGCGGCAATGAAGGATCCGAATGCGCCACCGCCGCGTTGGGCGGTGTTCGTCGGTGGTCCCAACGCGCCGAGTCCGGGAAGCGCGAGCGACGCGACCCTCAATCTGCAGCCGGGCAACTACGCGCTGATCTGTGTCGTCGACATCCCCGCTCACGTCCCGCACGCCGCGAAAGGAATGGTCCGGCCCCTGACGGTCACGGCGGCCTCCGGAACACCGGCTGCCGAACCGAGCGCCGACGTGACGATCACCGAGTCCGATTACAAGTTCGACATCCCGGCCAGCATCGCGGCGGGCAACCACACCTTCAAGGTCGTCAACAGCGGCCCGCAGCCGCACGAGGTTGAAATCATCCGCCTCGCGCCCGGCAAGACGATGAAAGACTTCGGCGAATTCATGGCGAAGGCCTACGCCGATAAGGTCGACGGTCCACCGCCGGGTGACGGCTTGGGCGGCATCACCGCGATGATCCCGGGCGGCACCGAGTATTTCACGGCGAACATGACGCCGGGCAACTACGTGATGATCTGCTTCGTTCCCGACATGAAGGACCACAAGCCGCATAGCGATCACGGCATGGTGAAGGAGTTCACGGTCAAGTAAACCGGAGCATCATATGACGCGTTCGTTTCGCGTCGTCTCGGCGGGCCTGCAGCTTCTGGTTGCGGGCCCGCTGTTCGCTCAACAGACGACATCATTCACCGTCGGCACGGCGACCGCCGCGCCGGGCAAGACCGCCTACGGGGCGCTAGTCATTCCCGCAGGTGCAGACTCCGCGACCAACGTTCCCGTCGCCGTAATTCGCGGCGCGCGATCCGGACCAGTCGTCGCCTTCGTCGCCGGAAGTCACGGGACCGAGTACTCGTCGATCGTGGCGATGCAACAACTCATCGGACGCATCGACGCGACGAAGCTCGCCGGTACCGTGATCGTCGCCCCGCTGCTCAACGTCGCGTCGTTCGAGCAGATGACGCCGCATATCAATCCGATCGACCGCAAAGGGATGAACGGCGGCTATCCCGGCGACGCCAACGGCACGCAAACGGCCCGCGTGCTTGCCGCGGTCACCGAACAGATCGTGACGCCGGCCACGGTCGTCGTCGATCTCCACGGTGGCGACATCGATGAAGACCTTCGCCCCTACAGTTACTGGTTCCGCGGCGGTCGCCCCGCTCAGGACTCGGCTGGACTGAAGCTCGCTCTCGCCTTCGGTCTCGATCACATCATCGTGAGCGACGTCGATCCGTCGTCCCCGACGGCCGGACGCTCGCTCTCGGGCATCGCGCTCGTTCGCGGCAAGACTGTGCTCGTCGCTGAAGCCGGTCGGAGCGGCGTCGTCGCGCCAAGCGATCTCACCGCGCTCGTCCAGGGTTCTCTCAACGTGCTCGGCGAGCTCAAAATGCTCGACCGGCGCGTTGTCCGCGTCGCAAAACCGGTCTGGCTCGCCGGCGCCGGCGCGCGCGTCGCCGCCGACAGCGCCGGGGTGTTCATCGCCGCGGTCGCGCGTGACACTCGCGTGACGAAGGGACAGGTTGTCGGCCACACAACCGACTTCCTCGGCCGCCCAACCGGCGACATCCGCGCCCCCATCGACGGCCTCGTGACATTCATACGCGGCGTTCCCTCGATGTGGCCGAGGGCGACGCTGGTAAATGTGGCGCCGGTGCTGTCTGGGCCCGTAGAGTGGAAGGCATCGCGACCGTAATCGCGGTCGGGTCGACAGCAGGTCTCAGGTCTCAGGTCCCTGGTCTCGAGGTCTCAGGTTTAACGGCGGTTTCGCCCTTACCACGTGAGACCTGAGACCAAGGACCTGAGACCTTCAAAGCCCATTTAGCAACGCACGCGATTACTGCAAAACGGGCCCCGACCCGCTATCGAATGCGTACCTCTTGGGTGCTTCTCACCGTCATCGTCGTCCCGGCAGGAATGACGGCCTGACCCGTTCCCGTGCCAAGCGAGATCGCGGTGCCCGCGGCGGCGCCGAGGAGGCCGGCTGTGATCATCTTGCTCAAGTCGCCGCCGCTGATGATGCCGCCGAGAACAGCACCGGCGGCAGCGCCGGCCGCGGCGTCGCGCACGGTCGAGCTGGTGCTCGGGTTGCCCGACTCATTGCGAACGGCGACGTTCGAGATGCTGGCGTCGAACGGGAATGTTCGTCCGCTGAAGGCAATGCTATCGAACGCAAGGCGGATGACCGCCTGGTCGGTCGGGAGCGTGGCCGTGTGCAGCCCCGTGACGTGTCCATAAAGCATCGCGCCCGACGGCACCGCGGTCGTCCCGTTCTGGGCAACGACGGCGTTTGTTACGGTCGCCGTGAAGTGGTCACCTTCCTTGCTGGCGGACGTACCGAGCGACTGATTGAGCTTGGCGGTTATCGATGTGCCCGCGGGGAGCACGGACCGATTGGCGGGCGTGGCCGCCGCAACTTCGCCGCTCGACTCCACCTGCGCGTTCCGGGCGCAGCCCGCGAGTGCGGCGAACGCTCCGGCCAATAGTGCGATTTGTCCTTTCATCGAACCTCCTGAGATGCGTCAGCAAGCCATGTTGTCGCGGCAAGTCGTGCGCCCCTGACGCGCCGCATTGCGAGCGATATGGTCGAGGACGGCGCCCTCCCTCGGGTGCGATATTGCAGTTGCCGGACTCCGCCGAATACCACAGAATTGAGCGGTCTCATCTCCCGACCTGACCCGCTCACACCTTGAGCTCGAATGACCCTTAGTCGTCGCGCCTTTCTGCACGAGAGCGGCTCGTGCGCGGCCCATTTGGCGCTAGCCGCGCAGTTCATGCCGCAGCTCACGCGTCATTTGTGGACGAGCGCTTCGGCATCCGTCGTCGCGCGCGAGCCGTTTGGCAATCTCGAAAAGATCGCGGACGGGGT
>DATLPC010000184.1:0-6679 GCA_035535975.1 Gemmatimonadaceae bacterium
GCCCGTTCCATGAGGAATCGTCGTGAGCTCGGGGTGTTGTCCATTGAAGCGACCGTGAACTTAGTGGCGCTCACAGGCGTGGGCAACGACTCGGCGACTCGGCGGTGGGCGACTCGGCGTTGGCGATTGGCCGCTTCTCACTCACTAAGATTTATTCGCCGAGTCGCCGAGTCGCCGAGTCGCCGAGCCGCCGAGCCGCCGAGCCGCCGAGTCGCCGAGTCGCCGAGTCACAGCCGATGAAACACCGCGTCTTCGACGACGCGGCCGTCGCGCAGATGTTCAACGACGATTCGCTCGAGCAGCGCGGGCGTGACGCCGGCGTACCAGACCCCTTCGGGATACACGACGACGATCGGGCCGCCCGTGCAGACGCCTAGGCAGGGGGTTTCGCCCCGCTTCACCCGCCGGGGGCCGAACAGCAGCCCTTCCCGCTGGAGCAACGCGGGGAGCAGGCGGTAAAGTTCCCGCCCCGCCTGGTCGGGTGAGCAAAAGCCGCCCACGCACACGAGGACGTGGCGCGAATAAGGGTCCATCCAGGGCGCAAACGGTGCGGCAGGCATGGGTAGACGATAAGCTAGAGCGTGGCATTCCGAGACCCAGGCGACGCGCCCATGCTCGAGACGACTCGAATTGGTACCCTGACGACGCTGCGAATGGCCGGCCCCCAGACGGCTGGACGACCCGTGTTGTTGCTGCATGGATACTTCGCCGACGCGACGGTGTTTTCAGACTGGCTGCCCTTCCTCGCGGCGCGCGGCTTCGCGCCGGTCGCGCTCAATCTGCGCGGACGGTCGGGCAGCCGGCCGGGAACCGAGATCGGCGGCGTTTCGATCGACGACTACGTCGAAGACGCGGCGCTCGCGGCGCGGGCACTTGGCCGCCCGCTGGTCGTCGGACACTCGATGGGCGGGTTGCTCGCGCAGCGGCTGGCCGCGCTCGATCTCGTCGAGGCGGCGGCGCTGATCACCCCCGCGCCTCCGCGCGGTATCACGGTGATGACGTGGGAGCTCGCTGTTAGACAACTGAAATACCTTCCGGCGATCCTCGCGTCGCGCCCCGTCCAGCCGTCGCGCGAGGATGTCCGCGCTCTCGTCATGAATCGCGTGCCGCCGCAAGAGCAGGACGAGGCGATCGACCGCCTCGTCGCCGACAGCGGACGAGCGGGGCGTGAGCTTTCGATCACCGGCGTCCCGGTCGATGCATCGCGCGTGCACTGCCCATTGCTCGTCATCGGCGCGTCCGACGACAAGTTCATCCCGGCGAAGACGGTGGCGCGCATCGCGACGCGCTACGGCGTTCCCGTCCGCGTGATGGCCGGTCACGGACACATGATCGTGATGGAGCCTGGGTGGCAGGAGCTCGCCGGCCTCGTCGCCGACTGGTTCGCCGGAATACCGGCCGACGCGGCGAACCATCCCGTGGCCCCATGACTATGTTTCGCGTCAGACCCACACACGAGGACGCCGCGCCGGTCGGCCTCGTTTCGCGGAGGAATGACCGCCGTGCCGCAGCTCGATCCCGCCATCGCCGCCAAAGGCTACGCGCATCCCGACGCTCTCGTGAGCACGACGTGGCTCGCCGAGCATCTGGATGATCCCTCGTTGCGGATTCTGGAGAGCGACGAGGACGTGCTCCTGTATGACACCGGACATATCCCGGGCGCGTTCAAGATCGATTGGCACGACGATCTGAACGACGCGCTCGTCCGCGACTACCTGTCGGCCGAACAGTTTCAAGAGCTACTGCGATCGCTCGGCGTCGATGATTCGACGACGGTGGTGTTTTACGGCGACAAGAACAACTGGTGGGCGGCGTACGCCTTCTGGGTATTCCATCTGTTCGGTTTCACCAACGCCAAGTTGCTGGACGGCGGCCGGATCAAGTGGGAGCAGGAGGGACGACCGCTGACCACCGATCGTCCGGCAGCGCCTCGCCGGTCGAACTATGTCGCCAAGGGACGCGATGACGCCGAGATTCGCGCCTTCATGAACGACGTTCGCGCGCATCTCGGGAAAGGCAAATTGGTGGATGTGCGTTCGCCCGACGAATACACCGGCAAGAAGCTCCACATGCCGGAGTACCCGCAGGAGGGTGCGCTGCGCGGCGGCCACATTCCGACGGCGAGGAGCATCCCTTGGGCGCGCGCGGCGAACCCGGACGGCACGTTCAAGCCGGCCGGCGAACTGCGCGCCATCTATGAACAGGAGCAGGGACTATCGCCGAGCGATGATGTCATCGCGTACTGCCGGATCGGCGAGCGATCGAGTCACACGTGGTTCGTGCTCCGCTACCTTTTGGGCTACGATCATGTCCGTAATTACGACGGCAGCTGGACAGAGTGGGGGAACGCCGTCCGCGCGCCAATCGAAAGATGAGGAATCGCTAATGGGTGCTTCGACGCAGGAGTTCGCGGTTCCTCCGGGACCGAGCGGTCCGGTCATTACGCGCAGCGCCATCTCATGGCGAGGCGACCGGTCGTTCGACGCGGGCCCTGCCGGGCGCCAGCACGTGATCGACGGCGCGGCGAAAGAGGCGCCCGGTCCCGTCGAGACGCTGCTCAGCGCGATTGCCGCGTGCTCGAGTCTCGACGTCATCGACATCCTGGCGAAGCGCAAGACGCCGGTCGAGAAGCTGAGCGTAAACGTGACCGCCGAACGACGCCCCGAATTTCCGCGTCGTATCATGCGACTCGAAGTCGAATTTCTCGTCGACGGACCCGGCGTCGAACGGGAGCACACCGAACGCGCGATTCAGCTGTCGTTCGAGCGGTACTGTTCCGTGGCGTCATCGCTCGCGCCGGACATCGTGATAGAAACCCGGCTCACGCTGAACGGTGAGAGCAACGGCACGACGCGACAGAAAGTCTGGCGACCGACGATCTGAAACCGACAGGTCTCAGGTCTCAGGTCCCAGGTCTGAGGTCTCAGGCTCAAACGGCGGGGCTGCTCCGCGGTTGTACCTGAGACTTGGAACCAGAGACCTGAGACCTCCGCGAGCGACCTACTCGGGACAGAATCCCGCGTCCGCCAGCGAGTCCAGGACGCGCGCGCGCACGTGCCAGGGAGCCACATCTCCTTCTGTACCGACCGATCGCATGGCGTCGCGATAGTCGATCTGAAAGCGCTCGAAGCCGCGGCAATGCGCGCACTCGTCGACGTGCAGCCGGAGAGCGTCCGATTCGTCGCTGCACAGTTGATCGTCGAGATGATCCCAAACCTGGCGAATCACCTCGATACACGCGGCCGGAACGGCCTCTGCAATGGTTTCAGGCATTTAGTCGCTGCTCGACCGCCGCCGACCGGACATTGAATCCGGCATCCTTGGCGTAGTCGAGCAATTGCTCCTGCATCAAACGTCGACCTCTGAACAACCGGGACCGCACCGTACCAATCGGCACGCCGAGCAACTCGGCGGCCGCTTCATACGATTGATCCTCCACGTCAACAATAATCACCGTGGAGCGGAATGGTTCCGGGATTCTGGTCAGGGCGTCGTTGATGGCGGGGCCGAGGTCCAAACGGGCAAAGACATCCTCGATCCCCTCGCGCACGGCGGTCGCGTAGACCACCCCGGCGGCGGCGGCATCCGCGTCGGTCGCCTCAAGCTCGACCGTGGGACGCGCGCGCTCGCGCGAGCGCAGGAACACGTTGCGACAAATGGTGAAAAGCCAGCGCCGGCAGTCGCTGCCCGGCAGGTACGTATGCCACGATCGGAAGGCACGCAGGTAGGTGTCCTGGACCACGTCGTCGGCGTCGGTTTCGTCTCGGGTCAGCGAAAGGGCAAAGCGATAAACGTCATCGATCCACGGGAGGGCTTCCCGTTCGAACGCCACATCTCGGTCCCGCGATACAGAATGAGTAGATGACACGCTAGTGAGTAGTTGACGCGTAAAGTATATACGCGCAGTTGGCGGAAAGCGAGGGGGGCTTGATGGGTTGGCCTTCCTCGACGTATTAACTCGCTAGACACTTTCTCACCCAACCACCCCGTCGCCGAGTCACTTAAGTTCGTCAATCGTGACTTAAGTGAGTGGCGGAGCCTGCCGTATCTGTGACTGACCACCGCCAAGACGAACTCCGCCGCCACCAGGACCGGATGGCGACCGTCGGCGCCACGCTCGCCGGCGTCGCGCATGAGCTGAACAACCCGCTCGCCGCTATCGTCGGCTTCTCTCAGCTCCTGCTAAAAAAATCCTGGCCCGAAGACGATCGCGTTGCGCTCGAGGCGATTCAGCACGAAGCGAGTCGATCGGCCGCGATCGTCAAAGACCTCCTGGCGTTGGTTCGCAAACGCGGCGTGACCGGTCACGTGCCGACGGACCTCAACGACATCGTTTCGTACATCATGCGCACGCGGCGCTACACGCTCGAGACCGCGGGGATCGCGTGCGAGCTCGAGCTGGATCCACATCTGCCCTGCGTCGTCGGCGAGCGCACCCAACTCGAGCAGGTCGTTTTGAATTTGTTGAACAACGCCGAGCAGGCGATGCGCGCGAGCGTCGACGCACCCGAACGCTTGCGGCGCCGCAGCGGAGGTCGCAACAAAGGGATGGTCGGTAAGATCAGCATTCGAACCCGCTCGATGGGAGACCAGGTCGTGCTCGAAGTCGAGGACGACGGGCCGGGGATCCCCGACGATATGCAGAATGAGATTTGGAATCCGTTCTATACGTCGCGCGCGGGCAGTGAAGGGACCGGGCTTGGCCTGGTGATCGTGCGCGACATCGTCTCCGATCACGGCGGCGCCGTGGAGCTCGACGCGAGCGTCGCCGGCATGACGCGCTTTTCCGTCCGGCTCCCCGCATGCGCGGACGTTGCGCCCGAGACCGAGACGCAAGCGTCGCGACCGCTCGATGTGCTGGTGGTGAACGTCGAAGCGTCCGAGATGTCATTCGTCGAGCGCTTCCTGTCGGCGCGCGGACATGCCGTGACCAATGCAAAGACCACCGATGCCGCGCTCCAGCTGGCGTCGCGAGTTACGTTCGACGCCGTCATCTGTGACGGGAGGCTGACCGGTGGAGACGGAGCATCGGTGACCGCGTCCTTGCGCGCGTTGCCCGGTTGCGCGCGCGCGCGTTTCGTCGGCCGTCCGAACGACATCGAAGAACTTCGACGACTGGTCGAGCGCGATTGAGCCGTCCATCCACCCGCGCGTCGGTAATCGCGGCATTTGCCGCGGTCTATGTCGTCTGGGGTTCGACGTACCTGGCGATCCGCTACGCGGTGCAGACGATGCCGCCGCTACTCATGGCGGGAGCGCGCTTTTCCGTGTCGGGAGTGATGCTCTACGCCTGGGCGCGCGCACGCGGCGCGCCGCGGCCGACCGCCGTCGAATGGCGTGTCGCGGTGGTCACCGGCGTCCTCATGCTCTGTCTCGGCAACGGCTCCGTGGGATGGGCCGAACAACGAATTCCTTCGGCGCTCGCCGCATTGATCGTCGCCGTCGTGCCGCTGTGGATGGTGGTATTCGATTGGATGCTGCCCGGCGGTGAACGACCCACGCTTTCCGTGATCGCCGGCGTCGTCGTCGGACTTGGCGGCCTCGTGGTGCTCGTTGGCCCGGAGCACGTCGACACGAATGGCCCGGTGGATATCGTCGGCGCGTTGGTTCTCGTCGCGGCGTCGATGGCGTGGGCGTTCGGTTCCGTGTACAACAGTCGCGGCGCGCGCCCTGAGTCGGCGACGATGTCGACGGGCCTGCAGATGCTCGGCGGGAGCGTGGCGCTCGTCGCCAGCGGGCTGGCGCTGGGCGAAGGCCATCGGGCGTCGATCTCGCAAATCTCCGCGGCGTCGTGGGTCGGCTGGCTGTACTTGGTGACGTTCGGTTCGCTCATCGGCTTCACCGCGTACATCTATCTCCTCAAAGAGGTGAGCCCGGCGAAGGCGTCGACATACGCCTACGTGAATCCCGTCGTCGCGATGTTGCTCGGCTGGGCAATTGCCGGCGAGGCAATCACGCCACGAACGCTCGTCGCCGCCACGATCATCCTCGGCGGCGTCGCGCTGATCACCGTGGCGCGACAGCCAAGAGTTGCTCGTTCGAGGAGCCGAGTGAGGGTAGCCGAGTAGCCGAGTCGCCGAGGCGCCGAGTCGCCGAGTCCGGCGTCGAGGGCACACGCCTTGCCCGACGGATTCGCGTCAGGAGATGCCATGGCGACAGGCAAACGCGTAAGGCGCGAAAAACCGCTCTCGGAATACAAGCGCAAGCGCGATTTCTCGAAGACCGCTGAGCCGTCGGGTGAGCCGGTCAAGCGTGGATCACGCCGCAAACTGCGCTTCGTGGTGCAGAAGCACGCTGCCAGCCATCTGCATTTCGACTTCCGGCTCGAGCTGGATGGAGTCATGAAGAGCTGGGCGGTCCCGAAGGGCCCGAGCTACGACCCGTCGGTGCGCAGACTCGCCATGGAAGTCGAGGATCATCCCATCGAGTACAACACCTTCGAGGGGACGATTCCCAAGGGTCAGTACGGCGGTGGAACCGTCATGCTTTGGGACCGCGGCACTTACGAGCCTGAGGACGGCGGGGGCGAAGAGGCGCTGCGCGACGGGTACGAGCGAGGCGACCTCAAGTTCGTGCTGCACGGCGAGCGCCTGCAGGGCGGCTGGGTGCTCGTGCGTACTCGCCGCGACGACGGCGGGCGCCGCCAGTGGTTGTTGATCAAGCACCGCGACGAGATGGC
>DATLPC010000185.1:0-5821 GCA_035535975.1 Gemmatimonadaceae bacterium
GACAGAACGTCGAGCGCTTCGTAATCGGCAGACGCGCCGTCCGAGACCTTGAACGCCATGTCGAGTCGCGGTAGTCTCGCCAGCTGATCTTCCAGCGAAACGCGACGCTCGGCGCTCGGCGCGGGCTCGGACATGTCCACGGCGGGCGGGGTTGGTTGGCGCGGAATCGCGCCGAAATATTTCTTCACCTTGTCGACGACCGTCGCGGCGTCGACGTCGCCGACGATCGCGATCACCGCGTTGTTCGGCGCGTAGTACATCTTGAAGAACGCCGCCACGTCCTCCACCGTCGCCGCGCTCAGATCCGCCATCGAGCCGATGACCGAGTGCGCGTAGGCAAAGTTCTGATAGGCGAGTCGGGGCAGCGTGTCACTCGACTTGCCGTACGGCACGTTGTCGACGCCGAGGCGCCGCTCTTCCTGTACGGCGTTTTTCTGATTGTCGAGATTCTCTTTGGTGATCGCCAGCGAGCGCATGCGGTCGGCCTCGAGGAAGAGCGCGAGGTCGAGCTGGTTGGCGGGGAGTGTCTCGTAATACAGCGTGCGGTCCTTGTTCGTCGTCCCGTTCATGTTCCCGCCATTCATGAACATGAGATACGGGTGCTCGTTCTGGCCGACGTTCTCCGAGCCCTTGAACATCATGTGCTCGAAGAGGTGCGCGAAGCCCGTGCGCCCCGGCCGCTCATTGCGCGAGCCGACGTTGTAGTTGACGACGACCGAGAAGACCGGCGCGGTGTGATCCTCGGAGATGATCACGCGCAACCCGTTCGGCAGCGTCGTGTCGGTGAACTTGATCGGTGGCTTGGCCGCGGCGAGCGTGACCGTCGCGAGCGCGACGAACGCCGCGGCGACAAGCCGGCGGGTGGGTGGGGGGGTCATCATGCCTCCGTCATCGAGAAGAATCGCCAGCTCTCCATCAGCGAACTCTGAATGCGACGTTAGCGAGCGTTCCGACGGTTTGCAACGTGTGACGAGACGCCGTGGGACAAGGGCGAACCGTCCGAACCGGCTTGTGGCCGGATCGTCCCTGCCGCCGCTCGGGACGCTGTACGGCTTTCGTACATCCGCGTCCGGCGACTTCCCGGACTGCTGACAAAGGGTCCCCATCCGCGTTAACTCCAAGAGTCACTTCGCGGAGGGCTCAGTGGCCGAAGATCCCTGGTTCCTCGATCGCCGGAACTTCCTCCGGTGGAGCGGGGGAACGATCGCGATGCGCGCCCTGGCCGGACGCGCACTAACGGGCCGACGGCCATGGTTAACAGCGCCTGAGCCCGGCCGGTTATCGGCCCGGTTTCACAAGCCGTCAGCCGATGCGCCGTTCGCGCCCGGCGAGCACATCCTCGATGCCAACGGCGACCGCCGGTCGATCTTGTTCATCCCGTCGAACTACGACGCGAAGCGACCGGCCCCCTTCTATCTCGCCTTGCACGGTGCGACCGGAAGTGGAGACACCATGCTCCGCGGCACGCGGGCCGCGGCCGAGGCGCACGGCGTCGTCGTCCTGTCACCGAGCTCGCGGGACTTCAGCTGGGACGCGATTCGCGGCGACTATGCCGACGACTTCGCGCGTGTCGACAAGCTCGTGAATCAAGTGTTCGATCGCTGCTCGATCGATTCGCGGCGCATGGCGATCGCCGGGTTCTCCGACGGCGCGACGTACGCGCTGTCGGTTGGCTTGTTGAACGGCGATCTGTTCACGCACGTCATCGCGCACTCGCCGGGGTTCATCATCTCTGGCGGAGCGCCGCATGGGAAACCGCGCGTGTTCATCTCGCACGGCCGTCAGGACACGATTCTCCCCTTCGACCAGTGCGGCCGTCGACTCGCGACGCAGTTGGAGCACGACGGATATCGCGTCCGCTTCGACGCGTTCGACGGCGGTCACACGGCTACACCCGCGATGCGCGAGACGGCGATTACTTGGTTCACGTCCTGAGCTCGACTCCGAGTGCCCTCGCCATGACCCGCGGCCGCCACCGCGCCCGCTGACTCGTCGCCCGTCGCGCGTTGGCTCCGTGCGCAGATGCTCGCGGGACGGACTGCCCGCCGCGCGACCGCTCGGCCAATGCTGCCGATACAGCCGGCAGCATTGCACTGGGCTCGCGCTCTGGGCAGCCCGCTCCCGCTCGCTCGGCTCCGTGTGTCGATCCCATAGGCGCTCGAGTATGCGCGCAACGCGGCAGCGCGCGTGTGCGATGCATCCGTGCTGGTGTGCGCGGCACGTAGCTCGAGGCACTGGCGTCGCCCCACGAGTTGTTGGTCGCGCGCACTGGGCGCGAGCAGGACCGACACGGCGTGACGTGGTACAGGTCAACGCGCACGGAGGGCCAATGCAAGCGCGCCCCGCGGTCGAGCGACGCCGGCGATGCGCGAGACCGCGATGTCGTGGTTCGTGGAAAGGGGGCCGCGACTACGGTGTCGCGCGTTTCAGAGTGAGCGTCTCTCTCGCGGGCCACGGATAATTGATTCCGTCGACGTACAAGAGATACGCGCGGCGTGTAACCGTGAGCACGTCGCCGTCGCGCCTGAAGTCCTGCAAATCCTGTAATGGACAGAGGTATCCGTACTCACAGCGGCCTTCCCTGAGCCACGGCGACGTGGTCGTGCGTCCGAGCAGCCACGTTGTGCCAACCGTCGCAAATCCCGCTATGGTCGCCGAGCCAGGATAATTGGGCAGTTGCCACGTCATCTCCATCCGCCAGGTGATGGTTCCCGGTGGTCCTGTCGGCGAGGCAGCAATGACGAGATGAATTCGGTAGTAGGCGTTCGGCCCCCAGCCGACGACAGGATCGTCCCAAATGGCGGCGCCGGGAGAATCGACGTCGGTGAACCGCCAGCTCGTCGCGTCCCAGGTGCCCGTCACCTGTTCGACCGCATTCGCGTCACCGAGCGGCACCGTCGTGAACGTGGCGGACGCGCCGCCGGCGAGCGGTGCGCCCGTCACGCCGACGACACCGTCTCCCACGTCGACACGGTACGATTCACCGGAGACGAGCGCCTCCGTCGGCCGAAGCGTGACCCGCGTGCGAGTAGAATCGAACGAAAGTGAAGCTGGAACGCTTTGACCGGCGCGAAGCAGGCGAATGCGGCCCGCGGCCGGAGCGGAGTCGAGCGGTTCGCTGAACGTCACGCTGACCGTCGCGTCGACCTCGACGTCGTCCGTGCTGTTGATCGGGTCGGTGCGAATGACGCGAAGCGGCTGTCCGGGGCTCACCGTGATCCGCGCATCGGTCACCGGGCCGGAGGGGGCGGGGGCGAGCGACACGTCGATGACGTCGCCGAGATTCGCGGGAATGGTTACCGGATCGAAGCCGCCGCGCAGGATCCGCGGCGCGACAGTCAGATTGGACGCAAGGTTCGTAATGAGAACCTTATCATCGGCATAAACTTGATTCGACGGCAGCGACACGTACACCACGCTCTGCGTCGTCGCGCCGACGCGCACGACGACCGGGCTGGAAACGACGACGGTACCGGCGATCGGGCTGGGTCGAACCACGGGGGGCGTGGTCGACGGCGGGCCCGACCCCACGGCGGTCGGCGGCGCAGGCGAGTGATCGCTGCAAGCCGCGGCGACGGCGAAGAACAATAGTCCAGCGACACGTCTCATCGTGCCCGTCTGCTTCGAGTGCGCCCTCCGATCATAGGACGGGCCGGAGTGGCTGTCAAATGGAGCGCACTCGATCAGTCGCTCACTGGGGAACGACGGCGGTTACCCGGCGGACGCGATCGTTGGCGGAGTCCGCGATGAGGAGATTCCCCGTCGCGTCCACGATGACACCGTGTGGACCCTGCAACTGCGCCGCGGCCGGAGGCCCGTCGTCGCCGGAGAAACCCGGCGTGCCGTTGCCGGCCACGGTCGTGATCGTTCCGTCGCGATGGACCCACCGAATGCGATCGTTTCGCGAGTCGGTCAGGAAGACGTTTCCCACGCGGTCGACCGCGACCCCGAACGGGCCGTCGAGCGTCGCGTTGACCGCCGGTCCGCCGTCGCCGCTGAACCCTTGCGTGCCGTTTCCCGCGACCGTCGTGATGATGCCGTTCGTGCCGATCTTGCGAATGATGTTGTTGACCTGCTCCGCGACGTACAGGTTGCCCGCCGAGTCCGAGGCAATCCCGATGGGACTGCGCATTTGCGCCTGGGTCGCCGGCCCGCCGTCGCCAGAATATCCCGCAGTCCCGGTGCCGGCGATCGTCGTGATGATCCCGCTCGGCGCCACGCGTCGAATGACCTGCGCCGTCTGTTGAGAGATGTAGAGATTGCCCGCGGCGTCGAGCGCGACACCCGACGGAGGCCCGACGGCAGCCGCGGTCGCGAGCCCGCCGTCGCCCGCGGCCCCCGATTGACCGTTGCCGGCGACCGTCGTGATGATTCCGTCCACCCCGACGCGGCGAACCCGATTGTTCTTGGAGTCGACGATGTAGACGTTGCCGGCTGCGTCGGATGCGATGCCGTGTGGACCGGTGAGCTGGGCCGCGGTACCAGGACCGCCATCACCGGAGAAGCCAGGGACGCGAGTGCCGGCGAGCGTGGTGATGATGCCCTGGGCATTCACCTTCCACACGCAATTGTTATTGAAGTCTGATATATAGATGTTGCCTTTGCCGTCGAGCGCGACCGAGCGCGGATTCGACAGCTGGGCGGCAGTCGCGGCGCCGCCGTCGCCGCCGGCTTGGATCGTGCTGCCGACGACCCGCGTGATGATACCTTTGGCATCGACACGGCGAATCACGTTGTTGCCGTAATCGACGATCAACAGGTTGCCGGCCGCGTCGAAAGCCAATCCGTGCGGCGCCTTCATGAACGCTTGGGTCGCAGCGCCGCCATCGCCGGTGAAGCCGCGTTGGCCGTTGCCGGCGTACGTGGTGATCACGCCGTCGGCGCTCACCTTTCGGACGCGCAGGCTCCTGGTATCGGCGATGTACAAGCTGCCCGATCCATCGACGGCGACCGCCCTCGGGAAATTCAGCGTCGCCTTCGTTGCTTGCCCTCCATCGCCGGAGAATCCGGCTACACCCGTTCCCGCGAACGTCGTGATGACACCGGTAACGTCGACCCGCCGTATGCGATTGTTGGATTCGTCAGCGATGTACAGGTTGCCCGCCGCGTCGATGGCCACGCCGAGCGGATCGTTGAGCGATGCGAGGGTCGCTTGGCCTCCGTCTCCCGACGATCCGGCGGCTCCCGTGCCGGCGACGGTCGTGATCACACCGGTAGCGTCGATCTTGCGAACGCGATTGTTGCCGGCGTCCGCGATATAGATGTTCCCGACGGCGTCGATCGCCAGTCCAGCCGGTGCGCTGACGCGTGCGCCGGCACTCGGCCCGCCGTCGCCGGCGAATCCGGCCGTGCCGCTGCCAGCCTTCGTCGCGATCCGTCCCGACGCATCGATCGTCCGAATGCGATTGTTATCCGAGTCGGCGAAGTAGATCGTGCCAGCCTTGTCGACCACGATGCCCCACGGGTTCGAGAGCTGCGCGCTCGATGCCGGCCCGCCGTCGCCCGATGATCCGGCCACTCCAGTGCCGGCGAGCGTCGTGATCGTGCCGCTCGCATCGACCCTTCGAATGCGTTGGTTCAAGGCGTCCGCGATGTACATACGGCCCTGCGCATCCACGGCGATGCCGTCGGGACCATTGAGGGCCGCCTGATCGGCTGGACCATTGTCGCCCGAAAAGGGCGAACGGCTGCCGGCGATCGTGGTGATGACGCTAACCGGCGTCGGGTGAGGTGTCGGCTCGGTGGCTCCATCCTTTTTGCTACACGACGCGGCAATGGCCACGCACGTCGGCGCGCTCGCGATGAGCGCGATGATGCGGTG
>DATLPC010000186.1:0-5918 GCA_035535975.1 Gemmatimonadaceae bacterium
ATGCGGGCGACGGTGTTGTTGCGGGTCCGGGGCTCGGTCTTGGGGTCGATGAGCGGCGTTGCCGGGGCGAAGGCAAGTGCCATCGGCCACCCGCCGCTCGAACGGTGCAAACCCTCGACAGCGGTGTCCGGGGGGTAGACGTCGGTGCTCACGACGAGGACCGGCGAGATGCGGCCCGGCAGGATTCGGCGAATTCGCGCGCGATATGGATAGCCGGCGTCGAGATACTGTGCGAGCGAGCGAGCCGCGAACTCCGGCACAAACCCCACGTCGAAGCCGCTCGGCAGACGGATCACGATCGCGTTCGAGCTGCATGCGTTCTCGGGATCCCGCATCATAAGGAGATCGTCGCCCTGGCTCGCATAGCGCACAATCGCCGTCGTGCGATCCTCGTAGTGTGTCTCGGACACCACAAAATCGTATGCTTCGAGCGACAGTCCGCGCACGCGATCCGCGGGCTCCGACGCGCGCCTTCCTCGCATCGCCTGCTGCAACTCGCGCGGCAGCAGCTTTTCGATATTCAGATAAAGCTCGGAGCGCTCGGCGTCCGTGATCTCACCCGTCTTGAAGATCTTGTCGATCGTGCGTCGCACGACCGGACGCGTCATCAGTTCGAGGTCAGAATAGTGACGGACGCAGTCTCGAAGCTCTGCAATCGACTCGTCGAGGATCCGGCCATCGTGCGTCATGGTGTTGCAGATCTCGACGAGCTCCAGCGCGGCTTCGCTCGCGCGCTGTTTGCCCGAGGCCGAGACGTGGCCAGCATCGACCGCGTTACTCAAACCCGATTGGATTTGCACAGATCCTCCGCGACTGCCATTAGAGGGCACGTCGTCGTCCGGAGCAGCGTTGGGGGGAAAGACTTGCGCCTAGGTGTGGCGAACGCAAAAAGCAGGCTCAGGCGAAAGCTATCGTTTCAGCACCGACGGACAAGAGGACGAGTCAAGATTTTTTGCGTCACCCGCAGCCGTTTCACTGCTGGACACTACCATTTGATCAACGTACCATCGGTGACCGTCCACCGCTTCCTTGGAGAACCAACGATGTTCGTTCGCACGTCCTGGAGACGCCTCGCACATAGACTTAGGCAATCGGCCGTCTTCGTCGCATTTCCGCTCATCGCGTGCGCACAGGCGTCCAGCCAGACTGCGACGGCGTCGTCCGGAGGTGGTCGCCCGGCAAATGTTGCCGCCGAGCCGCGTTTGATCGTGGCGATCACCGTGGACCAGATGCGCTACGACTATCTCGAGCGGTTCGCCGGTCAGTATCAGTCGGGCTTGGCGCGCTTGATCAAGGGCGGCGCGATATACACGAACGCCTATCAAGATCACGCGAACACGGAGACGGCGCCGGGACACGCGACGATTCTCTCGGGGCGCGAGCCGTATCGAACCGGCATCGTGCTCAACGCGATCGGCGTTCCCGATGCGAATGCGCCGCTGATCGGCGGAGGCGGACCGGGTGCGTCGCCATTTCGCTTTCGCGGAACCGCGCTGATCGATTGGATGAAAGCAAAGGATCGTCGGTCGCGGGCCCTCTCGGTATCGCGCAAAGACCGCGGCGCCATCCTTCCGGTCGGGCGCGCGAAAGAGAGCGTCTTCTGGTATGCGTCGAACGGGAATTTCACAACGAGCCGCTACTACTCTGACACGCTTCCCACCTGGGTGAAGCGCTTCAACGCCAGGCGCATCCCGCAGCAGTACGCCGGCAAGGCGTGGGAACCACTCCTGCCACTGTCGGCTTATCCCGAGCCCGACACGGTTTCGGTCGAGGATCTCGGCCGCGAGCCGGCGTTTCCGCACCGGCTGTCGGCCGACTCGGCGATCGCGGCGCGGGACATCATCGGCTTCCCGTGGATGGACGACCTCACGGTTTCCTTCGCGCTCGATGGCGTGAACGCGATGCGGCTCGGCGCCGGGCCGGCGCCCGACCTCCTCGCCGTTTCGCTCTCGACGACGGACGCCGTCGGTCACCGCTTCGGGATGGCGTCACGAGAGCTCCACGACCAGATGCTGCGTCTCGATCGCGCGATCGGCACGTTGATCGATTCGCTCTACAAGCTGCGCGATTCGTCGACCATCGTCATTTCGCTGACGGCCGATCACGCGGTCACGCTGCCGCCGGAGCTGGCGAAGGCCGAGCCGGGCGCACCGCCGCCGATGCGCGTCGATCTCAGCGATGTCGCGAAGGAATTCCGCACGGCCATCGCGGCGCGCGGCGCCGACTCGAACGCGTTCGACTTCGAAGACGCGATGCTGTTCGTGGATAAAGAATCGCTCGAGAAGAAGGGCATCAAGCTCGATTCGCTGGCGCGCGCGTTCGCCGACGCGGCCAAGCGCGAACCGGGCGTCTATCGCGCGGACGTATTTCAAACAATCCTCAAGGCCGACACGAGCGATTTCATCGTCCGTCGGTGGCGGCACGCGGTGCCTCCGGATTATCCGGTGCTCGTCGTCGTGACACTCAACCACGGCAGCGTCTGGGGGAGCTACGCGACGGGCATCCACGGCTCGCCGTGGGACGACGACGGTCACGTGCCGCTCGTGTTTTACGGTCCGACGATCGCGCCGGGTCGGCACGCGGAGTTCGAGACCGTCGCGAGTCTCGGTCCGACGCTCGCGCGATTGATCGGCGCTTCACCCGGCGAACCGGTCGACGGACATGTGTTGACCGCCGCCATTCGTTAACCGACGCCGCTGGGCGCTAGATTCGATGCGATGCCGCCTCTTGCTCTCGCGCGCACGCTCGCGCTCGTCGTCGCGTTTCCGATAACGGCGATCGCGCAGCGGCAGGGCCCGGACCTTTCCGCGGCCGACTCGGCCTTGATCGGACGCATCCTGATCGCCGAGGACCGGCGCGATTCGAGTGATGCGGCCATCGCCGACGGTCTGCGGCACAGCGACAGCCGCATTCGCGTCATCGCGACGCGGGCGGTTGGACGAATTCGCGATCCACGTTTCACGGCGCGCGACTCGTTGCCCATGCTTCCGGCTCCGCCAAGCTGGCCCGAGCCGGCTTGGCGGCTGCGCTATCGTGGGCTCACGGCGAACTGCGATTCGCTCCATGTCGCCATCGCCGACAGCGCGCTCCCGGTGCGCCTCCGTGCGGCCGACCTGGCCGCGGCTTCTTGCGCGTCGGATACGCTACTGGTCTCGACTCTCCGCCGTTGGACGGACCCGCGCGAACGCCGCGGCGGGGGGGATAGTTGGCACTCCGGCGCCCACGCGCTCGTTGCGCTTGCCCGCATCGAACCGGAAGAGTCGCGGCCGCGGATCGCCACGGCCGCCCGCGACCGGCAGTGGGAGGTGCGGATGTATGCGGCGCGTGCCGCGCTCGTGGCAAAAGACACGACCGTGCTGCGAACGCTCGCGCGCGATCGCAACGACAATGTGAAAGAGGCCGCGGTCACCGGACTCTCGAGGCTCGTCGGCCACGTCGACGACGAATTGTACCTGCAGGTGTTGCGCGCCATGGGTGCTCAGGCGGTGCGAGCAGCGGCGCTCGCTCTCAAAGGATCGCCGCGCGAAGACATTCGTTCCACACTCAACGCGACGTTCGATCGTTGGGTGGCGCGAAACAATGCGTCGGCGCGCGACGCGCGGGTTGCGCTGCTCGAGGCGGCGGGGCGTCCGGCGAGCGACGATCGGCCGCCGTCGTCGCGCGTCGATCTGCCGCCGCGCGCCGTCGCCCTCGCCCTCGGCGCCGAGGTGCGCCTTCGCGTGAAGCTTGCGTCGTCCGGTGGCGGCAACTCGTTCGTCGTGCGGCTGCGCGGCGATGTCGCGCCGATGACGGCGGCGCGGATTCTGGCGCTGGTCAGATCGGGATACTACAACGGTCTGTCCTGGCACCGCGTCGAGCATGATTTCGTAATTCAGGGTGGAAGCCCCGATGCGAACGAGTATGTCGGCTACGCCCAGTTCTTCCGTGACGAGCTGGGAACGGTGCCGCACGTGCGCGGGACAGTCGGCATGAGCACGCGCGGTCACGACACCGGCGATGGGCAGTGGTTCGTCAACCTGCGAGACAATCTCCGACTCGGTCGCGACTACACCGTGTTCGGTGAGGTGATCGAGGGGATGGACGTCGTCGACGGTGTTCTCGAGGGTGACATCATCGCGTCGATCGACGAGGTCCCGGCGCGCTAGGCCGGCAGGAGGCTTGGGGAGAGTATGGCGAGTGATGGACCGCGGGCGGACGGCAATGGAGCCGGAGGCACGGACCAGCGCAGCCCCGCGCATCCGCGAACGTCGCGCGAGCGGTACAACGTTTTCGTCGACGACTATAAGCACAAGCGGCTCGACGACGAAACCGACAAGCTCGCCGGCGCCAAGTCGCTGACGGCCGGCGACGCGACCGCCTCGGACCAGCCCGGGAAAAACAAGAAGGCGAAGCGACGTGCCTTCCTGCGCGAATACCTGCGCTGGCTGCGCCCGTACCGCTACGCGATCGCGTTCACGTTTTTCCTCGCGCTCCTTCGAGCGGGTCTCGAGATGATCGAACCGCTGTTCATGCGGTTCATCGTGGACCACGTGCTGTTGGCGCGCGCGCTGAGCACCGCCGAGCGATTCACGCGATTGAACATCACGGGGCTGACCTTCCTCGCGGTGATCGTCATCTCGAATCTGATGCAAGTCCTCAAGGACTATCGTCAGCGGATTCTCAACGTGCGGGTGATGTTGTCGCTGCGCCGCACGTTGTATCAACGGCTGCTGCATCTCCCCCTGCCGACGCTTTGGGAGATGAAGACCGGCGGGATTCTGTCGCGCATCTCGGGAGACGTCGAGACGACGACCGGTCTCCTGCAAATGGCGGTGGTGTCGCCGGCGGTGTCGGTGATCCGATTGGCGATCTCGGTCGGCATCCTGTTGACGATCAATTGGCGGCTCGCGCTCACCGCACTCGCGCTCATTCCCGGCGTGATGTTGATGAGCTTCACCTTCGCGCGGCGCGTGCGGCCGATCTATCGATCGCTGCGCAAAGATGCCGAACAGATCGACGGGCGCGTCGGCGAGACATTCTCGGGGATCCGGGTGGTGCGCGCCTTCCGGCGCGAGACGGCCGAGCTGCTCGAGTACATGCGCGGACGACACACCGTGCTGCGCAAGGAGCTGTTCGCGCACCGGCGTGAGCTCTTTCTCTGGACGTCGTGGGGGCTGCTGCTCAGCGTCGTGAATGTCGTGATCGTGTGGTACGGCGGCTGGTTGAGCATTCAGGGCCGCGCGTCGGTCGGCGACATCATGGCCTTTCAGTGGTACACGTTCCTCTTGCTCAATCCGGTGTGGAACATCGTCAACTCATTCTCGGAGCTACAGCGCTCACTCGCTGCGATGGAGCGCGTGTTCGAGGTGCTGGCGATGCCGAACGACAAGCCCGACCGGCCCGACGCGCGCGACGCGCCGGACATTGTGCGCGATCTGCGCTTCGACGACGTGGAGTTCGAGTATCGCGTCGGGATGCCGGTGGTGCGCGACTTCAACGTGAATGTTCAGGGCGGAACCGTCGTCGCACTCGTCGGACGCAGCGGGGCGGGGAAGACGACGGTCACCGACCTCGTGGCTCGCTTCCACGATCCGTCGCGCGGCCGCATCGTGCTCAATGGAACGGACATTCGCGACTTCAGGCTGCGCACCTATCGCGATCTCCTGGCCATCGTGCAGCAGGACGTCTTTCTGTTCGATGGCTCGGTTCGCGACAACATCGCCTACGGGCGACACGACGCCACCGACGAAGAAGTCGAAGACGCCGCGCGACGCGCCAACGCGCACGAGTTCATCGTCCGGCTGCCGGATCAGTACGACACGTTCATCGGAGAGCGCGGCGTCAAGCTGTCGGGCGGTCAGTGCCAGCGGTTAGCGATCGCGCGGGCGATCCTGGCGCGCCCGCAGATTCTCATTCTCGATGAGGCGACGAGCAATCTC
>DATLPC010000187.1:0-27624 GCA_035535975.1 Gemmatimonadaceae bacterium
GGTCTGGTACGCCGGCGTCACGCCCGCGCTGCTCGAGCGAATCGTCGTTGAACATCTGCGCGACGGCCGCGTCGTCGAAGACGCGGTGTTTCATCGGCTGTGACTCGCCGAGTCGTTGCCCACGCCTGTGAGCGCCACTAAGTTCACGGTCGCTTCAATGGACAACACCCCGAGCTCACGACGATTCCTCATGGAACGGGCACGCCGGTATCTGCTCGAGCAGATCGAAGGCGACCCCGAGCGGCGTGCCGATGAATCTCCGCCGCGATTGATCCTCTCAGCCCTCGAGAAACTCAGCATGTCACGCTCACGCGAACGTATCCTGGCCAACCTCGACGAGATGTACCGCGAGGCATTCGACCGGGCCAAGCAAACGCAGGATGACGGGCAGATGGCGACGCTCGACTTCGCCTATCGCCGCGAGCAGCTCTACTTCGAGATCCTGCTCGACGTGCGCGACGCGATCGAGCGGCGGGGCTAGCGTCCTTTCACGCCGCTCCGGTCTCGCTGGGGCCATATCATCGACGCCAGGATCGATAGCGCGAGCACGGAAAGGATGATCGTCAGCGACATCGCGATGTCGATCGAGATGAACTTCTCGGTCAGCATCTTGAATCCGACGAAGCTGAGGATGAGCGCCAGTCCATACTTGAGGAGATGGAAGCGGTCGACGACCGCGGCGAGAAGGAAGTAGAGCGAGCGGAGCCCCATCACCGCGAAGATGTTCGACGTGAACACGATGAACGGATCCGTCGTCACGCCGAAGATCGCCGGGATCGAGTCGATCGCGAAGATCAGGTCGGTGAACTCGACGAGGATCAGGACGAGCAGCAGCGGCGTCGCTACGCGCCGGCCCGCCTCGATGATGAAGAAGTGCTTACCGTGATAGTCCGTCGTCAGCGGAACGACGCGGCGCACCATCTGAACGACCTTGCTCCGCTCGCCGTCGAATTCATCGTCCTTCTTGAACGCCATCCGCGCGCCGGTGATGACGAGCGCGGCGCCGAACAGGTAGAGGACCCAGTGGAACTGCGAGATGAGCGCGGTTCCCGCCGCGATGAACAGGCCGCGCATGACGAGCGCGCCGAGGATCCCGTAAAACAACACCCGGTGCTGGCAGGATTTCGGTACCCGGAAGTACTCGAAGATCAGCACCATGACGAAGATGTTGTCGGCGCTCAGCGACTGCTCGATGACATATCCGGTCAGGAATGTCAGCGCCACCTGCCGGCCGATCAACAAGTAGAGCCCGGCGGCGAACACCAGGGCCAACCCGACCCACACCGCCGTCCAAATGCCGGCTTCGCGCGGCGGTACTTCGTGCGGCGCCCGGTGAAAGACGCCGAGGTCGAGCGCGAGCATCGCCAGCACGAAGGCGATGAACGCGATCCAGAACCAGATGTTCGTGGCGATCACGCGCGAAACCTAAGGCATGAACAGCGCTTCTCGACAGCGCTGCTTATGTCGCAGCGCCTCCAGCGCCGAGCCGCGCGTGCAATCGCTCACGATACGTCCGCGAGACTCGCACTTTGGCGCCGTTGCGCAGGACCGCCACCGCATCCCCCGCGAACCAGGGCTGGACCTCGACGATCCGATCGACGTTCACCACATATCGCCGGTGCACGCGAATAAACAGACGCGGATCGAGTTGAGCTTCGATTGACGCCATCGTCGAACGAACGAGGAAGCTTGACGCGGCGGTGTGCAGACGAACGTAATTGCCGTCGGCCTCCCACCAATCGACGTCGGTCGTTCGGATAATTCGAAGCGTGCCGTCGTGTTTGACGGCGACGCGATCGAGATACTCGACCCGCGGCGATCGCGGCCTCGACAAATACTCGGCGAGCAGCGCGCGCAGCCGATCGTCTTGTTCGCTGCCCGGTTGACGGCTCGTCGCGCGACCGATCGCGCGGTCGAGCGCGTCCTCGAAGCGCGCGATGTCGAACGGCTTGAGCAGGTAGTCCACCGCGTGCACGTCGAACGCGCGCAACGCGTACTGATCGTAGGCCGTCACGAAGACGATCGCCGGAGACGCCCGCCCGCCGCCGGTGATCGCCTCGACCACCTGGAAGCCGTCGAGGTCGGGCATCTGTACGTCGAGGAAGAGAAGGTCCGGCTTGAGCGCCAGGACGCGCTCGACCGCCTCCCGCCCGCCGGCGCACGCGGCGACGACCGAGGCGCGGCCGCTCTCCTCGAGCATTCGAACCAGCCGCCGTCGGGCTACGGCTTCATCGTCGGCTACGATCGCGGTGATCGGAGTCATCCGGCCGCCGCCAATGAAACGCCGGTG
This sequence comes from Gemmatimonadaceae bacterium, assembly GCA_035535975.1. GTDB lineage: Bacteria > Gemmatimonadota > Gemmatimonadetes > Gemmatimonadales > Gemmatimonadaceae > JAQBQB01. Next base: position 2,291 of record DATLPC010000187.1, read on the forward strand.
GCGCTCAGCTCCGCCGTTGCGTGCTCCAGCCGCCGCCGCCGCTCGGGAGTCGTGCCCTCGTCGTCGGTCGTCTCGAGAGCGGCGCGCAAATAATCGCCGAGCCTGGCGAGTCGGGTTTCGGTCAACGCCGCGTCGCGGCCGACGCCGTCCGCGATGCGGTCGATGGCGGCGAGGAGCGCCGACGGCACCGCCTGAAGCGTTGTCGCGCGCGCCTCCAGTGCCGACAACTGCCGCGCCAACTCCTCGCTGCTGGCGTCCCGCGCGCGCACCCAACTCTCGAGAGACGTCCGTAACGCGATCGCCGCGAGCACCAGGTACACGGCGAGATCGACGACGAAGTTGGTTCGGTAGGTCGACGAGAAGAGTGAGGCGCCCGGCGCCGTGATGCGCCGCAGAAGCTCCACATGAAGCAGCGTCGCGAAGATGGCGAGCACCACGTGCGCCGCGACGCGTCCGGCGACACCGGTGAAACGGTCATGCACTCGCGGGACGACCGATAACACGACGGGGGTGAGCAGGATCCAGAGCGCCGCGTTGGAAACATCGAATCGAATGACATCCGACCACGACGCGGTGTCCAATCGATGACGCACCAGCAGATAGAAGTAACTCTGCTGAACCCAGATCGCCGCGCACACGAGCCATGCGCCGACGATGATCGCCGCGCGCGCGGCGATACGTCGAGGCCGCGAGCCCGATGGCGTCCGCGTCTCGAGCGAGCCGTCGTCCGCTTCGCGCTCGGACTCGACGTCGAGCAGAGTCGCGTCACCGCGACGGCGAAGCGGAACACGAATCTCCGCCACGGTTCCGGGGGCGCTGTCACTCAGACGCAGGCGTTCGTCTCCGCCATACAAAATCCGCAACCGTTCGCGCACGTTGGCGAGGCCGATCCCGTGGCCGTTCGTCTGTGCCCGACCCAGCCCAACGCCGTCGTCGCTGACGCGAATCACGAGCGATCCATCATCGATCGATGCGGCGATTTCGATCGTCCCCGGCCGCTCGCGCCCGCGGAGCCCGTGGCGAATCGCGTTCTCGATCAGCGGTTGCAGCACGAAACGCGGGAGCAGGCAGTCCACGCACCGATCGTCGATCCGATAGTCCAGACGAAGCCAATCGGCGAACCGCAGGCGTTGAATGTCGAGATAGGGCTCGACGGCAATCAGTTCCTCGCCGAGGGTGACTTCACCGCGCCGCGTGGCGAGTGTCGCGCGAATACTGGCCGCGAGTTGCCGAAGCATATAGGTCGCGCTCGCCGGCGATTCGTGCGCGAGCTCGGCGACTGTCCCAAGCGCGTTGAACAAGAAGTGCGGGCCGAGCTGCGTTTCGAGAATATCGAGGCGCGCTCGACGCATCGCGGCGTCGAGCCGACGCTCGCGTTTTTCCCGGGCGGCGGCCGCTCGCCGCATCGTCAGCGCCTCGCTGATCGCGACGACGGCTGCGTAGCTGACGAGATCGAAGTCGGCGTAGAAGGACACCGTCGCCCAGAACGGGACCACCGTCGTCGACGGATTCAGTGCGTGAATGACGACGCGCGCCAGCCAGGCGTCCGCCACCGCCGCGATGACGAACAAGGGAAGGTGCGCCAGCACGGTGACGAACAGGCTCGGCGAGAATGACCGAACTCGCGCGTGCCAGCGCGCGATGACGGCGCTCAAACCGGTCCAGAGCGCGGCGATGGTCACGTCGATCGCCAGCCAATCACGCGGCCCGAGGGCGCTGCGCGGCGGCAATGCCATCGAGATCACGGCTTGCAGCAAGTAGAACGCGAGCCAAGCGAAAAACAGCATCGCGGCCGCGCGTACGGTCCGTCGGCTGGGGAGTGAGAAGGGATTAGGCATCATCGCGCGAATTCTCGCGCAAACTTACCATCCGGTCGCTTCCGCTGCCGCCGCCTGAAGGGCGGCGGCGACCTTTGGGTCGACGAACATCGTGGCGCCGGATCGCAAATGGATACGCGACGGCAAGCCCACCGGCGTGTGGTGCTGAAGCGCGGCGTAGATGACGAGCGCCGAGAGGTACGAGCCGACAACGGACGGGTGCAGTCCATCAGAGTACAAGGCGAGCGTCGAGTCGCGCTGCCACGCGGCCACCCACGCGGCCGCAACAGGCAGCAGTACGCCGTTGACGTCGCTCGCCGCCAGCGTGTATGACTCGATCGCCCGCGGGAAGTCTTGCCGTCGATCGATCGTCGGCCACGCCGAGAGAAGTGCCGGTGTCGCCCCGACCTTCGACATCTCCTGAGCGAAGAGCTTCGTGGCGAGACGCAGCGTGTCGCGATTCACTTCCACCGACGACGGCCCCTGCTGGAGCACGACGAACTTCCATCCGCCCTTCGCGATCTCGCCGCGCGCGTGTCCCGCGGCCACGCCCTCGTTCCAGTGGTCGATCAAAGCGTAATCGGGAAAGGCGACCGTCTCGACGGCGAGCGCGGGCCCGCCCGCGGAATCGGCGAGCGACTGAACGATGCCCGGCAGGTCGTTCACATACGTCAGGCTGTTCCCAATGAACAGAACCGGAGTGCCAGTCCCTGATAGCTGTGGACCGGAAAGGCTCGACGAGAGACAGGCGGCCAGCGTCAGCGACAAACCGAGGCGCGCGGTGAGAACCTTCGAAGAGTCGGTCACGGTGATCAGTCTGCGCGAGGCGCGGGCGAGCCGCGACGATTGAGGGGCGAGCCGCGGCCGAGAGGGCCGAGCGGTGACGTCCGAGCGTCGAACGGACGAGTTGCCACCGCCGGCGCTACCCGCTTAGACATTCCGGACGATGCCTGCCTCCCCTCCATCTCTTGCCGTCGTGAACGCGCGCGTCTGGACCGGCGACCCGGCGCGCCCGTGGGCCGATGCCGTCGCGATCACCGGCGATCGGATCGCGATGGTCGGTTCGAGCGCCGAGGTCCGAAAGACGACGACGAGCGCGACAACCGTCATCGATGCACGCGGCATGATGGTCGTGCCCGGGTTCATCGACGCCCACGTGCACTTCCTGATCGGCGGGTTCGGGCTTTCGTCCGTCCAGCTTCGCGACGCGAACACGCGCGCCGAATTCGTGAAGCGCATCGCCGAGTATTCGAAGACGATTCCTCGCGGTGCCTGGATCACGAACGGCGACTGGGATCACGAGCAATGGGGCGGGGAGCTGCCAACGCGCGACTGGATCGACTCGGTCACGCCAAACAACCCGGTGTGGGTCAACCGCCTCGACGGTCACACGGCGCTGGCGAACAGCGCCGCGTTGCGCGCGGCCGCTGTCGACGCATCAACGCAGGAAGTCGCCGGCGGCACGATTGTGCGCGACGCGATGGGCGCGCCAACGGGGATTCTCAAAGACAACGCGATGCCGCTCGTCGGCAAGGTCGTGCCCGATGCGACACCCGAGCAGGAAGACCGGGCTCTCGACGCCGCGATGAAGTTCGTCGCATCCAAGGGCGTGACTTCGGTGCACAACATGGGCACCTGGAACGATCTCGCCGTGTTCGACCGGGCTCACGACGCGGGCCGGCTCGCGACCCGCATCTACGCCGCGGTCCCGATCGGCACCTGGGAACGTCTCGCCGATACCGTGGCCGCGCGAGGCCGCGGCGACCGCTGGCTCCGCATCGGCGCGCTCAAGGGCTTCGTCGACGGTTCGCTCGGCTCACACACGGCGGCGATGCTGGAACCGTTTACCGACGCGCCGAACGACACCGGTTTGTTCGTGAATACGCCCGAGGATCTCTACCGATGGACCTCGGGCGCCGACAAAGCGGGCCTGCACTTGATTGTTCACGCGATCGGCGATCGCGCGATTCGCACCCAGCTCGACATCTACGAGCGCGTCGAACGCGAGAATGGGCCGCGTGATCGGCGTTTCCGGATCGAGCACGCGCAACACATCGCGCCGTCGGACATCGGCCGCTTCGCGCCGCTCGGCGTGATCGCCAGCATGCAGCCGTATCACGCGATCGACGACGGGCGCTGGGCGGAGAAGGTGATTGGTCACGAGCGCGGCAAGGGGACGTACGCGTTGCGTTCGCTCCTCGACGCCGGCGCCACGCTGGCGTTCGGCAGCGATTGGTTCGTCGCGCCGCCCACGCCCCTCGAAGGCATCTACGCCGCGGTGACGCGGCGCACGCTCGACGACGCGAATCCGCGGGGATGGTATCCGGAACAGAAGATCGGGATCGAGGACGCGCTCCGCGGGTACACGACCGGGTCGGCGTTCGCGTCGTTCGAGGAGAACGACAAGGGCACACTTACGCGCGGCAAGCTGGCCGATCTCGTGATGATCGACCGCGACCTCACCGCGATCGCGCCGGAGACGATTCGCGAGGCACGCATCATGATGACTGTGGTCGGCGGGCAGATCGTTTACAGACCCGAGTGAGGGGTTGATTCTTGCGAAGCGCATGGTGGGTTCTTGTACTCAGCACGAGCGCCGCCGCGGCCTCGGGGCAAACGCAGTCGGGGAGGGCGGCGAAGCGCGTCGAGGGCTTGTCGTACGACTTGCGTATGACGAGTGCGCCGACGTCGGGGACAGGTCTTGCCACCGCGATGGGAAACGTTTCGCAGAGCTACGTTGGACGCGCCTTGGTCGTCGGCGGGCGCGGGCGGCTGGACATTCTGGAAGGCGGACTTCAGCCGCTCTTCTCGAAGGGGGACTATCTCCTGTTCGACAGCACCGGCATCACCGTCGTGCGACCAGCTTCTCAGGAATACGTCCCGGTGTCGGCCGAGCTCAATAACTCGAAAATCTTCGAGCAGATGCAGGCAGCGGGCGTCACGATGTCCGTGGCCGATGTGAAAGTCGCGATGGACAGCTTGGCCGGAACGGATACCGTGGCTGGATATCCAACGCGACACTTCCGCATGACGCTCGCCTTTACGATGTCGATCGACGCGTCGTTCATGCAGCAGCGCTTCGCCTCCGAGAGCGTCACCGATTACTGGGTGGCGAGTGTGCCGGGCCTGCCGACAAACCCACTGCTCCGCATCAACGGCGTGGGCGCGTCGGCGGCGCCGATGGGTGCCTTCAAGGACATGACCTTCAAGGTGGATTCGGCGGCCGCGCGACTCGGCAACGCCGCGGCGCTGAAGACGAAGACCGTGAGCCACATGATTCAGGGGCCGGGCGCGAACATGACGACCGAGCAGACGTCGGAAGTCTCGAACGTTCAACGCACCACGATCGACGAGTCGTCGCTCGTCGTTCCACCCGGCTACCGGCGGGCGTCACTCGGCGGCTAACTCAGAATCGAACGATCTCCTCGCAGGCGCGCTTGATGTCGTCCACCTGCGGCAGAATCGAGTCCTCGAGTCGCGGCGCATAGCCGACGAAGGTGTCGGTGGACGCGACGCGCTTCACCGGCGCGTCGAGCCACGCGAAGCAATCGTCAGCGATCCGCGCCGAGATCTCCGCACCATAGCCCCACGAGATGGAATCCTCGTAGAGCACGATCGCGCGGTTCGTCTTGCGCACGGATTCATACACCGCGTCCTGGTCCCACGGAGACAGGGATCGCAGGTCGATGACTTCCGCGGACAGTCCGGTCTCGGCGAGTTGATTCGCGGCGGTGAACGCGCGCTGCACGGTCGCGCCGTAGGTCACGATCGTCACGTCCGTCCCTTGGCGGACGACTTTTGCCTTGCCGAACGGGATCATGAAGTTCGAGCCGGGATACGCCGCCTTGTTGTACGTCTGGCGATAGAGATGCTTGTGCTCGAGGAAGATCACCGGATCCTCGCAACGGATCGCCGTGCGAAGCAGCCCGTTCGCGTCGAGCGCGGTCGCGGGACAGATCACGCGGAGCCCGGGGCAGTGCGTGAAGAGCGACGCGCCCGTCTGCGAGTGGTAGATCGCGCCACGGATGTAGCCGCCGTACGTCACGCGCACGACGACCGGTGACGCGAAGTCTCCATTCGAGCGCCAGCGCATCGTCGCCAGCTCGTCGCGGAGCTGCATGTACGCCGGCCAGATGTAGTCGAAGAACTGGATTTCGACGACCGGCTTGAAGCCGCGCAGCGCCAGTCCGATACCCCGCCCGACGATCGTCGCCTCGGCGAGGGGCGAATTGTACACGCGGTTGCCGCCGAACTCCTTCTGTAGGCCCCAGGTGACCTTGAAGACGCCGCCCTTGCCTTTGACCTGCTCGAGGTACTTCTCGCGCGAGACGTCGGCGACGTCCTCGCCGAAGATGAGAATCTTCTCATCGCGGCGCATCTCGTCTTTCATGCACGCGTTGAGAAGGTCGACCATCGTCGTTTCGTTCCCCGAGAACTGCGGATCGTCTTCGGTGTCGAACTGCTCGCTCGTCGGATCGACGTCCGGCGAGTAGACGAACTGCTCGATCGTCTCCGGTCCCGGCTGCTCGGCGGCGAGTGCCGCGTCGGTCGCCGCCAGCACTTCGGCCTCGACGTCTTCCTTGATCTTCTCGATCTCGGCGCTCGTCGCGTGCCCTTCGGCGACGAGCCATTCCGGGAAGTGCGTTACCGGATCGCGGCGGGCGTCTGCCTCGCGCTCTTCGGCGGGACGATACATGACTTCGTCGTCGGAGAGCGAATGCGAATACGGCCGGATGACGTGCGCGTGGACGAGGGCGGGACCTTTGCGCTCCCGCGCGTACGCGACGGCTTTGCGCATCACGTCATGGCTGGCGAGCAAATCGCAGCCGTCCACTTCCTGGATGTAGAGGTCGGGGAAGGAGGCGACGAGCTTCGAGATACTGCCGCCCGCCGTATTCACTTCGACCGGAACCGAGATCGCGTACCCGTTGTCTTCGACGAGATAAACGATCGGCAGCTTGAGGTTGCAGGCGTTGTTGAGGGATTCCCAGAATTCGCCCTCGCTCGTCGTGCCGTCTCCGGTCGTGCAGAGGACGACTTCATCCTTCTCGAACCCCTCGTCGATACCGAGCTGGCTCGCGCGGAGCACGGCTTCGGCCGATCCAACGGCTTGCAGGAACTGCGTCCCCGTGGGCGACGAGGTCGAGACGATGTTGAGCTTCTTGTGGCCCCAGTGACTCGGCATTTGGCGGCCACCGGAGTTCGGGTCGGAGGCAGCGCCGACGGCGGAGAGGAGCATCTCCTCGCCCGTCATCCCGAGCTGCAGGCAGAGCGCGCGATCGCGGTAGTAGAGGTAGAACCAGTCGTACGAAGGCCGCAGGACAAATCCCGCGGCCGTCATGATCGCCTCGTGCCCGGCGCTCGAGATCTGGAAGAAGATCTTGTTCTGGCGCTTGAGCTGGATCTCCTTGTCGTCGAGCCGCCTCGACAGGAGCATGGTGCGGTATGCGCCAACGAGCTGATCGCGGGTGAGCCCCGCGGCGGACTTGCGCTCGGCTTTGGTGGTAGTGGCCATGCTTGAAAATAGGGGCAGACTGCTCGACGGGCGACGGCCGAGTCGCCGGGTCGCCGAGTCGCCCCATTGGCATCCGACCTGCCATACGAACCCATCAGACACGCCCGAGGCGGCCATGATGGACAAAAATCTTTGCACCTTCTGCAACTTGATCCAAGGCGCCGCCGAGGTCTCAGTGTGCCACGAGGACTCGGACGCCATCGCGTTCATGGACATCCAGCCCGTGAACAACGGACACGTACTCGTCGTTCCTCGCGAGCATTACGAATCCTTGCTCGAGGTCCCCGAAGATCTCGGCATTCACCTGTTCCGCGTCACGATGCAGCTCTCCAACGCGGTTCGGCGGGTGAGCGGATGCGAGGATCTGAATATCGTGGTGAGCAGTGGAGAGGCCGCGGGACAGGACGAGCCGCACTTCCACGTCCACATCATTCCGCGGCGGGCGAACGACGGCTTCGACATTCCGCTCCCCTTCAACGGCTCGGCGATGCCCGACCGCACGGTCCTCGATGCCTATGCGGCGCGCATCATCGCCGCGCTTCGCGACCCGATGAAGGTCGATTCCCGGCCTCGCGATGGCACGGATCGGCGATCTGTGGCGTCGATGGAACGTTCTGTTGCGCTCCCGACATATAAGGAGTCAGACCGAATGAAGCCGGGCCGATCGCGGCCGCCCGCTCCGGGCACCGCTCGGCGTTCGCCTTCGTCAGCACGTGCGAGTGTGATCAACACTCGCGAAGGAGCACATGGAGAGCTTCTCCCAGAGTCGTCCTCCAACGATGAACGCGGGTGACGAAATCGTTTCACTCGCCTCTTGCGCGGTCTCGCCCCCGTGTGCATTTGTATGGCGCGCGCGGTTTGAATTGCTCGCGCGTCCCCACCGGAGGCCGATGAGCCCACTCGTCCGACATCTCGCAGCATGTCGAACGGCGCCACCACGAGAGTGGCGCGACGGCCACGGTCTCCATCGGAGTCGCAACTTCACTGATCGGCGCGTAACCCCGCCACGGGATAATTCCCGTCGCGGGGTTTCGCCTTTTTAGCGAGGTGACATGTCCCGACGTCGGCAATTTCACCGTGTAGCCCTTCCCCGACTCCCGCGACCGGCCCGCCGCCGCAAGAACATTCCGGCCGGCCACCAGAAGCGCGCCATCAAGCGCGCCGCGATGCGCGACTGCGGTCGTCGCTGCGTCTACTGCGCCGCGGCCCTCGACTTCGACTTCGCGACGCTCGACCACGTGCATCCGCTCTCACACGGCGGTGCGCACGTCCCGGGCAACGTCGTCCTCGCCTGTGCACGGTGCAACCGGCTCAAGGGAAACATGCTGCCGACGGAATTCTTCGCCCGGTACCCCTGGGCGGGGCTCAACTTCATCGCGCACGCGCGGGCGGTGCACCGAGCACTGAAGCGGTGTGCGAGAAGGGCCGTGAGTCTCGCTTACGCGGCGTAAGATTCATTCTCCTCACGGCTGACAGCTCGCGGCTGGCAGCTCTGTTCTGGGCTCGCCGTCGGCGTCGAGATGTGACTCGGCGACGAGAGCCGGTCGTACCGATTATATCGCGACGTCGAACCTGAGCCCAGCATCGAGCTTTCATCCGCGAGCTATCGGCTTTGAGCCGGTTCTCAATAATCGACGGGGCGTAAGTAGCTCTCGCCGATCGCCGTCGGGCTGACCATCGCGACGGTCGGAAGCCGGCGCTTCCAGTGCGTTCCTTCGACGCGCTTCTTCACGATCGCCACCTCGTCGGCCTCGAAGCCGCGCGCGATCACCTCATCGGCGCCGAAACCGCTCACGAGCCAGTTGAGAATCTCGTCGGCGCGTTCGTAGCTGATGCCGAAATCTCCCTCGTCAGTCTGTCCGACCACGAGGTCAGCGGTCGGCGGCTTGTCCACGATGACGCTTGGCACGCCGAGGTGCCGAGCCAGCGCCCACACCTGTGTCTTGAACAGATCGCCGAGAGGATTGATCGGCGGGGAGTCGTCGGCGTGCCAGGTGAAGTAGCCGAACAGGCGCTCCGTCTTGTTGCCCGTGCCGAGTGGGATGCCGCGGTGTTTCGCCGCGAGATCGAACAGGGTGATCATGCGCATGCGCGCCATCACGTTGCCGCGGCGGCCGCCATCGGCATCCTGCTCATTGCACAGATAGCCGTCGACGGCCGGTGAAATGTCCACCGTTCGCGATTGGATTCCGAGCGCGTCGATGACCAACTGCGCGTGGTCGAGGCTCTCGCGGCTCGACGTGCGATATGGCATGCGAACACCGAGCACGTTCTCCGGCCCCAGCGCCTTTGCCGCGAGATATGCCGTGACCGCCGAGTCCACGCCGCCCGAAATCCCGATCACCGCGCTCTGAAAGCCTCGTCGCTCCATCTCGTCGCGGATGAAGTTCACGAGCCACTGTTCGGTGAGCGATCCCTCGATCTCGAGCGGCGCCGGCGCGCGTTCGTCGGTGGCGCCGACGCGTACGACGGTCAGCGCGCCTTTCTGCGTCGACGATTTCGACGGCTTGGGCGCTGCAGCGCGTGTGGCAATCGCGGGCGGATCGTACTCGAGCGCGTACGGCTCGCGCGCCATCGCGGCGTCGAGGCTGTCGCGCAGATGCGGCATCATCGTCTCGAGATCTGCCACGAGTGGCAGATCGGCGCGGGCGCGGGTTACGTCGGCCAAGTCGACGGTCACCGAAAGAATCGCGTCATCCCAGAGCGGGGCGCGTCCGCGCACGTCGCCGCGCGGCCCGGCGACGAAGGAACTCCCCGGAAACATCTTTCCGCCTTCGCTCCCAACCAGATTCGCCAGCGTCACGTAGATGCCGTGCTCATCCGCGATCTCGCGAATCAGCCGGTCCCAGCGGCTGACGCTTGCCGGTCCTGGGATGTCGTCTCCTTTGGGCCATAATCCACGCGCCGGCGGCGCGGAGCAGACGAACACGACCTGCGCGCCGTCGAGGGCCGCGATCGTCGCCGTCATGCTGTGCCAAGCGTCCTCGCAGACGAGCATCGCGGCTCGTCCCCACGGCGTCTCGAAGGCTCGGACATCGCGGCCGCGCTCGACGAAGCGTTCTTCGTCGAACAGCCCATAGGTCGGCAAAAAGACTTTGCGATGCACGTGCGCGATGCGTGGCTCGCCCGTCCCCAGCGTGACGTACATCGCGCTGTTGTACAACTTGTTGTTCCAGACCTCGTAAAAGCCGCACGTCACGTCGAGGGGACGCGGATCGGGAACAGCGGCGCGGTACGCGGCGTCGAGCTCCGCGGCAAAAGTGCCGGCGGTGACGGCGTTGTCCCGCACCGCGCCTTCCAGGAAGTAGCCGGTGAGCGCGCTCTCGGCGAGACAGAGGACCGTTGGTCGCGGTTCGAGTCGGTCGACCTGTGCGAACACGGAGCGCAGTCGAGCGAGATTGCCCACCCGATCGCCCTTGCGGGGCTTGAACTGGGCGATGGCGAGGTGAACGAGCGGAGCCATGTCACTAAGCTAGTGCGGATTCCGTCATAGCGTCGGCGACCCATTTGGTGTCACGTTGCGCTCTACCGACCCGATGGTCTGTTTTCGGGGTAACTTTCGACCGCCGCGGCGGGTACCAAACTCAATGAAGCAACGTGTCGTAATCTTCGCGGCCGCCGGACTCTTGGCGGTCGTCCTGCCGGAATCGGCGCGCGCCCAGGACTCGGCGCGCCAGACCGGCGAAGCCTGGCGCATCATTCCACTCGCTCAGTCGTCGCTCGTCTTTGCGCGCGACGGGTCGCCGATCGGCGAGATCGGCCGGGAGATGCGCACGAGCGTTCCGCTCAAGTCACTCCCCCCATACGTCCCGAAGGCGTTCATCGCCATCGAGGACCAGCGCTTCTACGAGCACGACGGCGTCGACGTGAAGGCCGTCCTTGGCGTCATCAAAGGGAAGATTCTCAATCAGAATCGCGGCGGCGGCAGCACCATCACGCAGCAGCTCGTCGGGTACATGCATCCCGACATCATCGACCGCTCGAAGGTGAGCGGCACGGAAGGCATCTCGCGCAAGCTGCACGAGCAGTCCGCGGCTCGCGAGATGGAGCGGCATTACAGCAAGGATCAGATCCTCGAGGCCTACCTCAACCAGCTCAACCTCGGCCGCGGCTGGTACGGCGTCGACGCGGCGTCGCGTCACTACTTCGGCCATCCCGCGTCGAAGCTCACGCTCGCCGAGGCGGCGACGCTCGCCGGTCTTCCGAAATCACAGCCGTATTACGATCCGATCGGTCATCCCGACCGCGCCCGTGAACGCCGGAATCTGATTCTGCAGAAGATGGCGGAGCAGAGGTACATCACCCAGGACGCCGCCGACAAGGCGAAGCTCGAGCCAGTGGTCACCGCGCCGAACGGTGGAATGTCCGCCGCGTCGGGCTACTTCGTGGACGCGGTGCGCCAGCAAGCGGAGCGCGCTGGTCTCCCGGTCGTGAATGGTGGTTACCGGCTGTATACGACGCTCGATCCCGCGCTCCAGCGGTCCGCGGTGACGGCGATCGTCGATGGAACGAACAAGATCGAAGCGCAGAAGGGATACAAGCATCTCACACAGGCGCTCGCCAAAGGAAACGAGACGGACTATTTGCAGGCGCTCGCCGTCGCCGTCGATCCGCAGACGGGCGACGTCCGCGCACTCGTCGGCGGCCGGAACTATGCGCGCGCGCCGTTCAACCGGGCGATCGTCTCCAAACGTCAGCCAGGTTCCTCGATCAAGCCGATCGTCTACGCGAAGGCGATCGAGGATAGTGTCACCGCGAACGCGATCATCCCGGACACAGCGCTGGACATTCCGCTCCTACCTGGACAACCGGACTACAAGCCGGAAGAGATCGACGGAAAGTTCTGGGGTGCGGTGACGATGCGCGAGGGAAAACCGAACGGCGCGATGACGATGCGCGAGGGACTGATTCACTCGCGCAACATGATCGCCATCCAGCTCGGCCTGCGCGTCGGGATGGATTCCGTGGCGGCGCTCGCGCAGCGCCTCGGCATCACGACGCCGCTGTATCCCGTTCCGGCGAGCGCGATCGGCGCCTCGGAAGTTCATCCAATCGACCTGGTGGCGGCGTACACGGCGTTCGCGAACAACGGTATGGTTGTCCAGCCGCGCTTCATCACCAGAGTCGAAGATGTGAATGGACGGACGGTTTACGCACGTCCGCCGTCAACGCCGCAACAAGTGCTCGACCCGCGCGTCGCGTTCATCATGCGCGACATGATGCGTGACGTGGCGGAGCGGGGAAGTGGAACCGCGGCGCGGAAGGCGGTGCCGGATAACGTGCCCGTCGCGGGAAAGACCGGGACGACGAACGACAACGTGGACGTCTGGTTCGTCGGTATGACGCCGGAGATCGTCGCCGGTGTGTGGCTCGGTTTCGATCGTCCGAAGACCATCGCCAAAGGCGCCGTCGGCGGGTTGCTCGCCGCGCCGATCTGGGGACAGATGATCGGGCAGTACTACGCCGGCCGTTCGTCGGGCGGCTGGGGTCCGCCGCCCGATGGACTCGTATACGCGGAGCTCGATCGCGACACCGCGCTGCCGGCGACGCCGGGGACGATGCCCGATCGTCGCTACACCGAGTTCTTCCTGCCGGGAACCGAGCCCATGGAGCTGCGCAATAACCCGTGGAAGGTGCCGCAATGGGGGCCGCTCTTTTCCCCCATTCGCGTCACCTCAACGCCGAAATAACGAGGCTGTCGTCGACCGCGCCGGGCGCGGGGTCGTCCCCCTCAGAAGGAGAATGGCAGCAGCGTGCTTTGCGTGGCCTCGCGGACGAAAATCAGCAAATCGAAGTCGTTCGGAAAAACCTGGCTGGTGAAGTAGGCCGGCTCATTCGCTGGATTGAACAGCGCGCCGATCGAACGCATGAGAATCGGCCCCGCAAGCGAAATGGCATCCGCTCCGCCGGCCGCGATCTGCCGAGTATCGAGTAGAGCGAGCGACTTGCCGACCGACAGGAACTGTGACTCGAGGGAGTTGTTCGGCACCTGTATCGCGTTGAAGGTGGCGAGCTGGCCGGTTGCACTGGCGACGGCGTTGAAACGCCCCTGCCCGAACAAGAAGCCCAAGTTCACGTAGTCCGCGGCGTATTTCGCACGCAGATACCCGCCCATGAGGTTGGGGATCGCGTTGATATGTCCGTTGTGCGCCCAGAGCGCGATCTTCGCTCCTACCGGAGCGTGATCACGGATCCAGCCCACGTTTTCGGCCATGGCCTTGTCTCGCGCGAAGCTGGACAACCCGGCGTTGTACGCGACCGCGATCATCGCTTCGAATTGCTGCACGAGCCGCGCGTGATGAAGCATCGCCTCGAACGCATTCGGCTCGGCGCGCGCGTACGTGGCGCGATTTCCGGCGATGAGATCGTAGACGGACTGCAGACCCGCGGCGCACGCTGCTTTCGTGGCCGTATCGCGCGCCGCGTAAACGGTGGCCTGTTGGCCGGGCGCCTGAAAGTGATTTCTGAACGGCAGGATGCAGGCGAACCGATCGTTCAGGAATTCGGAGTTTGCCGGATCGACCCGCGCGATGAACGCGGCAACGCTATCCATCGACGCACCTGGGGACTGCATGTCGAAGCCGAGGAACTGAACACGCTGCGACGGAGGCGCCGTCGAGTTCCATTCGCGCATCCACGTGATCATGTCGAGCACTTCTTGCGTGTTCCATGTCCAGAAGTACAAGCGTGACAGCAGCTTTTTCGGATCGCCTTCGCCGTACAGGACGTAGCGATTCATATCGTCCGATTCCGGGGACGTGGCCTCGATCGCGAAGTAGGTGAAGCCCATCTGCTGTACGAGGAACTCGAGGACGCGGTGCTTCATCAAGAAGAATTCGCGGGTGCCGTGCGTCCCCTCGCCCATCCCGACGATGTGTGCCGTGCCGACCATGCTCGCCAATGGTTGCAGGTCGTCGACGCGCTGCGTCGGATCGGTGCCGCTGAGCGTGACGGTGTTCTGCGTGAGCCACTGAATGCTGGCGAGCGTGCTGCCGGCAATTCCCTCGAAGTCGAGATTGACCGGAGCCGGCAGGGCCCGCAGGTAGATATTCGCTATGGTCGCCGAGTCGGCGTTGGACGCGTGTGGCGGATCGAGGTTCGTGAGCGTGACCTCGCTGCCAACGATCTCAAATTGCATATCGTCGAGGGTGATGGCCCCGCGACCATGCAACAGTCCTCCGAGCGCGATTCCGAGGGCATTCGGCGCGACGTCGAGGACGATCGACACCTGATGCCAATCCGCGCTGCCGGCGAGTGGGCGACTCACCATGTTGTCGAACGCGAGGGTCTGACCCGGACCATCGACACGCAGCCAAAGCCCGGCGTTGTCCGCCTCGACGTCCTGCTGCTTTGCCCACGCCGAAAACCGAACGCGCTTCCCACGATACGAGTCGGGACGCACGACTTGGGTAATGACGCCGAAGGCCGTTCCGCCCGTCGTGTTTCCCGAGAGGAAGACGGCCTTTTTACCGCCGTGCTTGTCGCTGGTGAGCCCGATACGGTATCCGGAGGGGATGGCGCCCGTCCAACCTTCTGGAACCCCGGGCTGAAAGTCTGCGATGGCCGTCGGAGCCGGGGTGTCGAGGTTGCACGCTGAGATGAGGGCGAGCGCGAAGCACGGGAGGAGTCTGGCCTGCGGACGTCGGAACAGCGGCGGTGTGGGCGGCACGCGTATCTAGGTCCGATTTGTGTAGGAATTTGCATACAGTACACTCTTCGGAAATCGATGCAAGTGCCCCGGAAAAGAAACGGGCCCGCATCGCTGCGGACCCGTCGTCACTTCACCGAAGCGAGGTGTCAGGCGACTTTGGTCGCCGCGCCCCCTCCCTCCACCTCTTCCATCAACGTCGGCTGTGTCGCCGCCGACGCGTTCGACGGTACGAGCGCGATCTCGAACACCTCGTCGAGCGTGCCGAGACAATGGAACTTGAGCTGGTTGCGCACGTCCTCGGGAATGTCCTCGATGTCTGCCTCGTTCTCCTTCGGCAACAGGATCGTCGTGATGCCGGCGCGATGCGCACCGAGCACCTTCTCCTTCACGCCGCCGATCGGCAGCACCCGCCCGCGGAGCGTGATCTCGCCCGTCATCGACACGTCCTTTCGCACGGGGCGTCCGGACATCGCGCTGACGAGCGCCGTCGCCATCGTCACCCCGGCCGAGGGACCATCCTTTGGAATCGCGCCTTGCGGCACGTGGATGTGTACCTCGATCGATCCGAGGCGATCCTCTGGAATGCGAAGCGTCGAAGCGTGCGTCGCCGCGTAGGTCATCGCCGCGCGGGCCGACTCCTTCATGACGTCGCCGAGTTGACCGGTCAGGATAAGTGAAACGTTGCCCCAGCCGCTCACCTGGGTCTTCTCATCGTCGGTCGAACGCTGGCCATAGGCGAACAACCGTCGAATAGCCGCTTCGACGAACATGATGTCGCCACCCGCGGGTGTGTAATACATCCCCGTCGCCACGCCGACTTCGTTCTCGTCGGCGGCATGCTCCGGATGCACCTTCGGACGGCCGAGCAGATCGCGCACTTCGTCGGCGTCGATCTTCCCGTCCTCGAGCACCTTTCCGTCGCCCGCGGCGATGCGACGCGCAACCTTCCGCGCCACCGCGCCGACCTGTCGTTCGAGCTGCCGGACGCCCGCTTCGCGCGTGTATTTGCTGATGACCGCGGTCACGGCGTCGTCGGTGAAGCTGACTTCCTTGTCGCCAAGCCCCGATTCCTCGAGCTGGCGCGGGATCAGGTACTTCTTCGCGATCTCCGCCTTCTCACGCTCGGTGTAGCCGGCGAACTCCACGACCTCCATACGGTCGAGAAGCGGTGCCGGGATGTTCTGAATGAAATTGGCGGTCGCGATGAACAGCACCTCGCTGAGATCGAACGGCACGCCGAGGTAGTGGTCGGTGAAGTTGTCGTTCTGCGCCGGGTCGAGCACCTCGAGCAGCGCGCTCGCCGGGTCGCCCTGGAACGAGATGCCGAGCTTGTCGACCTCGTCCAGCAGGAAGACGGGGTTCTTCGTGCCGCCCTGCTTCATGCCTTGAATGATTCGCCCGGGCATCGCGCCGACGTAGGTGCGACGGTGGCCACGAATGTCCGCCTCATCGCGCGCGCCGCCCAAGGCAACGCGAACGTACTGGCGGCCGAGCGACCGCGCGATCGACTTGGCGATCGACGTCTTGCCGACTCCGGGTGGACCGACGAACAACAGGATCGGTCCCTTCGCCATCGCGCGCGCCTTGGCTTCCTTGGCGTCGGTGATCGCGCGATCGGAGCTGGAGCTGCTGCCGAGTTGGGGAGTGGCGTCTTCCTTGTTCGCCTTGAGCTTGGCGATCGGCATCTCGCCGGTCTGTTTGAGCTCGGCCTCCATCTGCTGCGCGCGCAGTTGACGAACGGCGAGGAACTCGAGGACGCGGTCTTTCACGTCCGGCAGCCCGTAGTGATCCTCGTCGAGGACCGTCTGCGCGTGACCGAGGTCGAGGTTGTCGTCAGATCGATTGTTCCACGGAAGCTCGGCGATCCACTCGAGATAGGTGCGGATGACCTGTGCTTCCATCGATTCGCGGCCGGAGCGCTCCAAGCGCCCGAGCTCGCGCTCGACTTCTTGCCGCGCCTCCTTCGACAACTCGAGCTTGTTCAGCTTATCGCGAAGCTCGGTGAGCTCCTTCGATTGGTCGTCATCGCCAAGCTCTTTCTGGATCGCCTTCATCTGCTCGCGTAGATACATCTCGCGCTGCCGCTCGCCCAGCTCTTCCTGGACCTGCGACTTGATCTCCTCTTGCATCTCGAGGAGGCCGATTTGCTTCTGAACGTGCACGAGCACCCGGCGCAGGCGCTCCTCGACGCTGAGCGTCTCGAGGAGTCCCTGTTTCTCGGCCGGCTGAAGTTCGATGTAGCCCGCGACCAGATCGGCGAAGCGGCCCGGATCGGTGACGGCGTCGAGGACCTGGTGAACGACTTCTTCGGGCAGGCCGCGACGCTCGCCTAGCTCAGCGGCCCGTTCGCGGAGCTCCTTGTGCAAGGCGACGAAAGCCGGGTCGTTCTCGTTCACCGGCTTCATCTCGTCGACCGGCATGACCACGGCGCTGAGGAATCCCTCGGTCGTCGTGTATTGAAGCGCGGTTGCGCGCTGCTCGCCCTGGAGGAGGAGCTGGACGCCGCCAAGACCACGCTGGATCTGACCGATCCGCGCGATCACGCCCATCGAATACAGAATGTCGGGTGTGGGTTCGTCCGTGTTGTCGCGCTGAGCCACCGCAAACACAAGCCGCTCGCTCTTCAGCGCCGATTCAATGGCGCGAAGCGTTCCCGGCCGCCCTGCCGCGATGGGCGCGGTCAACCCCGGAAAAATGACGGTTCCCCGAAGTGGAAGAACCGGAAGTGTCTGGCGCGTTGCCATTTGCTTTCCGAAAGAGGGAAACGTGCAGCGGTCTCGGCTACCTAGCCAGACCAAGCGTCGCACACTCCATTCCAGCCGCCGGCGGTGTGCGCAACTCGCTGCAAGAAGGTCGGTCGAAATGTCCGGCGGCCTGCTAGGGCCCGGGATAGTGCATATCGCGCGCGCCCCGAATACGTCACGCTGGCAGGATATCTATACCGAAATGTCTCGGGCAGTTCTGCGGGGCCTGCCCATCCGGCGCACGGGGTCGTCTGTATCCTTCCCGGAAGTTTTCCCGTATGCTAAAATGCTTCATTCCTACACTTACGCCCTAAACCGCGAGCCACTCGATTGTCGGAGCCAGTAGTACCGTCTTCGGATTCCGAGCTGCGCACGCACGTCGAGCGCGTTCTTAGCGCGCACTACGAGCTCGATACCGAGATCGGTCGTGGGGGGATGGGCGTCGTCTATCGCGCCAAGGACCGACGGCTCAAGCGGGTCGTCGCCATCAAGGTCCTTCCGCCCGAGCTGGCTTTTCGCAGCGAGATCAAGACGCGCTTTCTGCGCGAGGCCGAGACCGCGGCGCAGCTGAACCATCCGAACATCGTCGACATCTACGCGGTGGATGAGGCCGAAGGCATCGTCTACTTCGTGATGGCGTACATCACGGGCGACAACCTCGCCAAGCGGCTCCATGACCGCGGCGCGATGAGTGTGGACGAGACGCGACGGGTGTTGCGCGACGTCGCCGACGCACTCGCCTACGCCCATGAGCGCGGCGTGATCCACCGCGACATCAAACCCGATAACATCCTCATCGACGCCCAGAGCGGCCGTCCGATGGTGACCGACTTCGGCATCGCGCGCGCGGTGACGGAAGGGGATTCGCGTCTTACAGCGACCGGAATCGCCATCGGAACGCCGACCTATATGTCCCCCGAGCAGGCGGCCGGCGAGCGCACCATTGATGGTCGCAGCGACCTGTACTCCCTCGGCGTCGTCGGCTACCAGATGTTGACGGGCGAGCCGCCGTTCACGGCGAACAGCACGCCGGCGATTCTCGTCAAGCATATCTCCGAGCAGCCGACGCCGCTCGAGCAGCGGCGTGGTGACGTTCCGCAGGACATGGCGCGCATCATCATGACGCTCCTCGAGAAGGAGCCGGCCAACCGCTTTCCGTCGGCGAGCGCGGTGGTCGTCGCGCTGGACACGGGAAGAATGCCTCCTCGTCCGGTCACCGCGGCGCAGCCCGCCCCAGCCGCGACGAAGCCGGCGCCGGCGGCGGGCGGCGCTCAGATGTGGCAATCGGCGACCGGCTTGGACGGATCGACGTCGGACTACGCGGCGATGGGGCCGACCCCGGAAGAATGGCGGCGGTGGAACGCCGAACCGGTCGTTCGGTTCCGCAAAAAGCTGGCGCCGTATCTCTTCGTCAACGGCGTCATCGTCATCGCGTCGGTCGTCGGCCAGAGCGATTTCTTCGGCATCACCGTTCTCTGGTCCATCTACCTCGCGTTCAAGTACGCGAAGCTGTGGGCCGACGGGTACGACTGGCGCGACGTCTTCCGCCAGCCGCGCGAGCGCGACCTGATCGACGTCGCCGACGACTTCTTCACCTATCTGCGGTCGATGTTCGACCGAAATCAGCGCCAGGCGATGCGCGAGCAGCGTCGTGCGCGGCTCACGCGGTCGAGCGGGCAGATGGCTCTTCCGCGCGCGCCGCTCTCCGGGTCCGACATGATGGACGCCGCCGGAACTCATGGCGATCGTGTGCGGCGGGCCGAGTCCGATCGCAACGAGATTCTCGCGCTCCTCGAGCGGATGCCGTCAAGCGAGCGTTCGCGCATTCCCGACGTCGGCCGCTCGGCGGAAGCGCTCGCCGACAAGGTGCGCGGCCTCGCGGTCGTGCTGGCCGATCTCGAGCGCACCAACACGGCCGGCGGTTCCGAGGCGCTCGAAGAGGAGATCTCCCGCCTGGAGAACGCGGCCAATCCCCTGGATTCGCGCGGCAGCGAGGAACGCGTTCGCCGTCTCGCGTACCTCAAGCGCCAGCGGCGTTCGATCGCCGACCTGGCGAACCGTCGCGACGCCGTCGCCGCCAAGCTCGAGACGTGTGTCGTGGCGCTTCAGAACATCAAGCTCGATCTCGTGCGGCTGAACGCGGGTTCGCAGACGACCCAGCACGTCACCGACCTCGCGCTCAACGCGCTCAACCTCGCCGATAGCGTCGACAGCGCGCTCGTCATCTCCGACGAGATGCGGGGTGGAGGAAACTCGCGGCAAGCTGGGCAAGCGGCGCGGTAGCGGTGAACGATTATCTGCACGATCGCGTCACCGTCGCGGTCGGCACTCAGTATCTCATCGAGCGTGAGATTGGCCGCGGCGGGATGGCGGTGGTGTATCGCGCCATCGACTTGCGACTCAATCGGCCTGTCGCGATCAAGGTTCTGCCGCCGGACGTCGCGTTCAATCAGGACGTCCGCACCCGATTCATCCGGGAGGCGCAGACCGCCGCGCAGCTCAGCCACCCCAACATCGTCCCCATCTACAGCGTCGATGAGAAGGAAGAGGCAGGGCTCGTCTACTTCGTGATGTCCTACGTGGACGGCGAGAGTCTCGGTGTGCGACTGACGCGCGAGGGGGCCTGGCCGATCGACCGCGCGGTGCGAGTCCTCCGTGATGTTGCCGATGCGTTGGCTTACGCGCATGCGCACGGCGTGGTGCATCGCGACATCAAGCCGGACAACATCCTCGTCGAGCGAGCGACCGGGCGGCCGATGGTCACCGACTTCGGCATCGCGCGCGCGGCGGCGGGGGAAACGCGCCTCACCGTCACGGGCGTCGCCGTCGGCACTCCGGCCTACATGTCGCCCGAGCAGGCGCTTGGCGAGCGCGAAATCGACGGGCGCAGTGATTTGTACTCGCTTGCCGTCGTCGGCTATCACATGTTGACGGGCGAGACGCCTTTCAAGGCGGTCAACACCCCCGCGATGCTCGTGAAGCACGTCTCGGAACGTCCTCGTCCCGTGCGAGAGCGACGACCGGACGTGCCCTCGTACCTCGCCGTGGCGATCGACCGCGCGCTCTCCAAACGGCCGGAAGATCGCTGGACCGACGCCGCGGAATTCCGCGATGCCCTCGACGGCGGACAGGTGGCCGCGAAGCGGAGACCGGCTTCGCCGTCGCCGGAACCCGCGCCGGATGTCCAGATTGCCGGGTCACCCGTGCCAGTCCCGGGAATGCTTCCGGTTATGCCTGCGTTCCCGGCTCCTCCGGCTGGACTCACGGGGAAGGAGCTCCGACACTGGTACAAAGCGCAGCGACGGCTCGTCATCGCCGAGCATCAAGCCGCGCTCAATGAGCGCGCCCGTGTCATCGGCATGCGGATCGAGTCGCACGAGAATTTCGACGAGCGGCCCCTCGAGGATCGCGTCATTGCCTTTCGGCGCAGCGTCATGGCGTGGCTGGGATGGTCGGGTTTGTTCTTCGGTGTCAACGCCATGGCGGGCGGACACGTGTGGTTTTGGATTCCGTCGGCGTTCATGTTCCTCAACGTGCTGCGGCGCGGTGGATCGATCTGGTCGGACGGCATTGGGCCGATCGACGCATTCAAGAAGGGCATTCGCGCCAAGCTGAGGGCGCAGGGCGCGGAAGCACGTCCCGCCGGCGCCGGCGCCCTGCCGGCGGCAAGGATGAGTCCCGTCCGGCCGCGTGAGACGGCGGAGCAATACGCGACGCAGATCGCGTCGGCGGAAGTTCTGGCGGGTCCACACGGGGAAGCCGTGCGCCGCGCCGCCGAGGACCGTGTGCTGATGCGCGACATCGCGGCCGCGCTCCGGCCGATCGAGCGCGAGATGATCCCCGACATCGGGCCCACGGTCGATGCCCTCGCCCAGCGCGTCGGCGCGCTGGCGACCACGCTCCACCGGCTCGACGGCGATGTCTCCGGCGCGTCACTTGGCTCACTCGACCAGCGCATCGCCGCTCTGGAGACGGAGACGCCGACGACGGAACGCGACCGGCGCCTGACCTTGTTGCAGCGGCAGCGCACGTCGCTGCGCGACCTGCTCGAGCGCCGGAGGAGTCTCGACAATCAGTTGGAGAGCGCCGTGCTGATGTTACAGAACTTGAAACTCGATATGCTCAAGTTCCGCTCGTCCGGCCTCGGCTCGGCGATCGAGGACCAGACGAGCGCGACGCAGGAAGCGCGGGCGCTATCGCGCGAGATCGGCCACGTCGTCCAGGCGGCGGAAGAGCTGCGGAAGCTCTAGCTCGGCGACTCGGCGACTCGGCGACTCGGCGACTCGGCGGCTCAGCGGCTCAGCGGCTCAGCGGCTCAGCGGCTCAGCGGCGCAGGAGGGCGGCGATGCCGTCGGCGACTTGGCGCGGCGCTTCCTCGGGCGTGAAGTGGCCGCCGTCGTCGATCACGCTGAGGGTGGCGGCGGGGATCGACGCTTGCAGCCGCTTGCCGATCGAGAGACTCGTGATCTTGTCGTGGCGTCCCCAGAGAACGGCGGCGGGGACGCGGATCGCGGCAAGTTTCGGCGCGATCGCCGCGGTCTCGTCGGCGCGCAGCGCGCGAAGGTGGGCGAGCAGCGCGTCGCGGCCCTCGGTGCCTTTGAACGGCCGCAGAAAAATGTCGATTGAGCGGGCGGCGCGGATCGGGTCCGAGTAGGCGCGCGCCAACTCACGACGGAGCAGCGTCAACACCGACGACGGTGGAAGAAGCGCGGCAGCCGGGGCGAGGGCGCGGCCGAGTCGCGCCAACACCGTCGGCCACCTGCCGAACGCCACGCTGTCGACGAGGCAGAGGTGCGATAGTCGCGACGGATGGCGCACGGCGATCGACTGCACGATGCCGCCGCCCACGCCGTGACCGACGGCGCACGCCTCCTTGATGTTGAGCTCATCGAGCACCGCGACGACGCGATCGGCCTGCGCGCGAACGTCCATCGGTCGCTGCATCGGACGGTCGCTTCGCCCGAAGCCGAGCAGATCGAGCACGACGAGCCGATGGCCGGGGGGCATGAGCGGAACGACGTCGCCCCAGAGATGGCCCGACGTCGGAAAGCCGTGGACAAAGACGACGGGATTGCCGACGCCTCGCGTGCCGGCGGCGTAGTAGTAGATCCGCGCGCCGTCGAGATCGAGAAACTCACCGCGCACGCGTCGGGCCGTTTTGCATGGGGGCGGGAAGATGACGTGTTCTATTCTGGGCCGCCAGACAAAGCGAAGCGGGCCGTCACGCGTGTGACGGCCCGCTGCGTATTCAGAGAACTACGATGGATCGCGCGAGCGACTTAGTTGCCGCCGCGACGTCCCTGCGGGAAGGCCGCCATGATCTTGTCGAACTGCGCCTTCTGCTCGTCGCTCAACAGCGCCTTGATGTCGGCGTTCTGCTTGGTCGTGAGCTCGGTCATCTTCGTGCGGGCATCGGCATCGCCACCACGCATCGCTTCCATGAGCGGCGCGCGCTGCGCGGCATAGGACTTCTGGATCGAATCGGCCTTGGCGAGGATCGCGTCGGAGACCTTGAGCGAATCCTTGAGGACTGCGGTGATGCGGCCACCGGCGCCGCCGCCGCCACGACGACCACCCTGCTGAGCGGCATCCTGCGCCTTCGCAACGCTCGTCACAGCGAAGAACATCGCGGCCACCATCATTCCCGTCCGAATCATCTTCTTCATTTGTTCTGCCCCCAAAGGAGTGTGGAGTTGAGGCCGTGCGCGCATCAACCGCCGACCTGGGCACGATTACCGCAGGATCGCGACATCTGCTACGGGTGCGCCAGAACCCGCGCAACGACAAACTTCGTGGGCGCAACAGCTTAGTTGCCGCCCTCTAGCGCAAACCTTCAAAACTGCTATCCTTACCCGCCTTGCAGCGGGACACCCACACCAGCGACGAGCTCGTTGGGTTACCAGGCCTGAAAGAGCGACTTCAGTGACTCTGCCGCCTTCCCCCTCAACCCCACCGAGTCCCACCACACCTTCCGCACCGCCACTGACCCAGGCTTCGGCGGTGCCGTCACCCGCAGTTTCCTTCCCGGTTTCCTGGCTGCTCGATCACGCCGCGGCGCCCATCAAGTATCGCGCGCTCGTGGATGTGACGAAGCTCACGTCTCCGTCGAGCGAACAGCTATCCGTTCTCCCAGTTACGCACCGCCCCGCGTTGACGTTGGCGGTTCAGCAGCAACTGGACGGTACGTGGAACCATGCGATGCTCGCGGTTCCCTCGGCGCGCGCCGAACACTTCGAAGGCGTCGGCACGATCAGCGCCGTGCGCCGTCTCCTCGAGTACGGGTGGGAGAAGGACGCGCCTCCGCTTACCCACGCGCGCCGCGTGTTGTTCCGGCTTCTCGCCGAAGACGACGATCCCGACTATCTCTTCGAGCTCGGCAGCAAGGGTGCAGTCGATGACGACCTCGCGCGTCGCGCGCGCGCGATCCTGCGCGAAGCCGCGGCCGCGACGCTCGCCCAGGCCGGCTACGAGGGAGATCCGCGTCTGCGCGGCGCGGCGCGGCGCATCCTCGAGCGAGTGAGCGCGTATCTTCGCTCGCCGCTCGCGCAGAAGCCATTCGTCCGCGTCGGCAATCAGCACGTGCTGCCGCCCGAGGCCGCGCCGCCGTCGATTCATACTTTACTCATGCTCGCGTACATGCCGCTCTTTCGGACCGAGCATCATGACGCGATGGAGCTACTCCACCAACACCTGGCCCAACCGTTGCCTCGCCAGGAGGCGATCCAGCTCTGCGGAAAAAAAGTCGTCGCGCAGCCGCACCTCGTGCTCGGCGACCTGTTGCCGAATCGCAACGTCGCCGACACCGACGTGCCGTTCGCGCTCACCTGGCTGGAGCTGATGGCGCGCATTGGTTTCCTGCGAAAGAACGACAACTGGTGCAAGCTGTTCGATCGCTTCCTCGACGACCGCGACGCCGAAGGCGTCTGGCACCCGCACAAAGGGCTGTCGTCAGCGCGAAGTGCGAACCCCTTCGTCTGGCCGATGTATCCGCTCGAGGACCACATGGCGGGCGACGAACGGTGGACGGATGCGACATTCCGCCTCGGGCTCATCGCGCGGTTGATGGGACGGACGATCGCCCCCGTGTAGCGGTAGTCGTCGTGCCTCGCCGGCTTTCGCCCAGCGAAGTGTTTCCCGCGCGCTCCCCCGACATCTCGGCGCGCATCATTGCATTGCGCAACGGGCTTCGCCTGCGCGTGGTCGAGGGGGGAGTGGCACGAGGCGAACCGGTGGTGATGTTGCATGGCTGGGGCGCCTCAGCGTACAGCTTTCGCCACGCCTTTGACCGGCTGAGCAAACACGGGCTGCGCGTCGTCGCCGCCGATTTGCGCGGATTCGGATTGTCGGACAAGCCATCCGCGGCTGGAGCGTACTCGCCGGCCAGCTATCGAGAGGACGTCGATCAACTACTCGACGCGCTCGGCATCGAGCGGGCCTCGCTCGTCGGCCATTCGATGGGCGGCGGTGTCGCGTTGAAATACGCGCTGGAACGGCCCGAGCGCGTTGGCGCGCTGTCGCTCATCAGCCCCACGAACCTGGTCGGAATTCCGCTGCTCAGCCTCCCCAAACTGGCGCCGCGATTCATGGCGCGTTTGCTGGGACGTTAT
>DATLPC010000188.1:0-35181 GCA_035535975.1 Gemmatimonadaceae bacterium
AGGACGTCGCTGTTGAAGAAGCTGCACTTGTCGGCGACGCCGTCCTTCGATGTGAGATCGCGCGCGATCTTCAGCATCTCGGGCGCGATGTCGACGCCGGTGACGTGCGACGCCCCGCGTTTGGCGAGCGCGGTGACGAAACGTCCCGACCCGCAACCGACGTCGCAGACCGTCTTGCCCTTGATGTCGCCCGACTCGCGCATCACCCAGTCGAAGCGCTGATAGATGTCCTTGCGCAGCCACTTGTCGAGCGCGCGGGCCACTGGACCCTTGTTTCCGGTGTAGATGGCGTCGAACTGATGCGCGACGTCGTTCCAGAATTGCTTGACCTGCGGCATGTTGTCTTGCTTCGTCGTCATCGGGCATCTCTCATCAGAGTGTTGACTACTGGCGCGGCTTCACCGATGCCGCTCTTCGCAAAGCTTGAAAATTCACCCAGCTCCAGCAACGCCACGAGCCGGTCGTGCGTGCGAGAGAGGTTGGTGTAGTGCCGGAGTCGTGAGCGCGCCCGGCCCGGCAGTCGCGGTTGGTCGGGATCGACCTCCCACGGATGGATGTACGCGATCAACGGAAGTTGCTGTCGTCGCGCGCGCGCGTAGCCGTATTTCGTGTACCAGAAGGGAAGCAATCGAAGGTAGCCGCCGCCTCCGACGGGAAAGTTCGTGCTTCCGCCAAGACGGAAAGTCGTAATCGGACATTCGAGAAGGCTCCCCGACGGTGTATCGACGCGGAATGGACCGCGCGGCGCGTCGGGAATCCCGTACACGTCGTGGCGGATAGGGAAGATGCTCGAGTCGTACTCGAACCCCTCGTCGGCGAGGACGTCGAGCGCCCACAACGACGATCGCGTGATCGAGTAGCTCGGCGCCCGGTATCCGACGACCGCGCGGCCCGCGGCTTGTTCGATGACGCCCTTGGCGCGCCGCGTGTCTTCCGCGAACTCCGCCGGCGTCAGCTTATAGATCAGCCGGTGCCAGTAGGAGTGACAGGCGATCTCGTGGCCCCGGTCGGCGATTTCGCGCACGAGCGCCGGCCGCCGGTCGGCGACCCAACCGAGGACGAAGAAGGTGGCCTCCACCCCCTGGTCGTCCAGCAGATCGAGGACGCGACGGGTGTTGTCTTCCACCCGCAACGGGTAGCTGTCCCAGCGCTCGCGTGGCACGATGTCCGAGAACGCTTCGACATGGAAGTAGTCTTCCACGTCGACACTGAAGACGTTGGTCACTCGTGTCCCAAGTTCCTGCACTTCATCGAGTTGCGCTCCCATATCGAAATCAGACGCTCTGTGCGGGCGAGTGGCAACTGGCATCATAGCCTGTGGCACGGGGTGCCGCAGCCGGAACTCGGCGGACTGGTTACGCAGCATCCGTTCCGGGATATTGCGTTGGATCGTCACTGAGACGGCCCCCGCGGGGTCGCCTATCTCCATCGAGGAACACGACTTCACGCATGAAGCTTCTGCACGTCGTTGGCGCTCGCCCAAACTTCCCCAAGGTGGCGCCGGTCTTCCGGGCGGGGATCGCGGCCGGTCTCGAACAGGCCGTGGTGCACACGGGCCAGCACTACGATGACGCGTTGTCGGCGTCCTTTTTCCGGGATCTCGGCCTTCGGGAACCGGAAATCAATCTCGAGGTCGGCTCCTTGTCGCATGCTGTGCAGACGGCGCGAATCATGGAGCGGTTCGAGCCTGTTCTGATCAAGCAAGCACCCGACTGGGTCGTGGTCTACGGCGACGTCAACTCGACGGCCGCCGCCGCGCTGGTCGCGGCGAAGCTTTCGGTTCGGATTGCCCACGTCGAGGCGGGGCTGCGCAGCAACGACCGATCGATGCCGGAGGAGATCAATCGCCTCGTCACCGATCGCTTGGCCAATCTGCTGCTCGCCCCTTCCCGCGACGCGATCGAAAACCTCAAGCGCGAGGGAGAGCCGGACGACGAGATTGCCTTCGTCGGAAACGTCATGATCGACACGCTCTGTCACAGCCTGGAGGAAGCGCGCAAGACGGGCTTCCGCGATTCGCTCGGCGTCGGCCGCGACGCGGTCGTCGTGACGCTCCACCGGCCATCCAACGTGGACGAGCCCGGCCGTCTCGCCGCTATCGCGGGCGCGCTTCGCGAAATCGCCGCGCATCGACCCGTGATTTTCGCGGTTCATCCGCGGACGACACAGCGTCTCAACGCGGCCGGGATATCGCTCGGCAACGTTCGAATGCTTCCGCCGGTTCGCTACATCGAGATGCTCGATCTCGTCGACGGGGCGTTCGCCGTCGTCACAGATTCCGGCGGCCTGCAGGAGGAAACGACAGCGCTCGGAATTCCCTGTTTCACCGTTCGAGAGAACACCGAGCGCCCCGTGACGATCACCGAGGGAACGAACCGGCTCGTGCCTAACCCGGAGGATCTGCCCGGCGCGGTTCGCGCTGCCGAAAGGCCAGCCCATCCGAAGCGGCCCGAGGGGTGGGACGGTCGAGCCGGGGAGAGAGTGATAGCGGCACTTCGCGATCGGTAATCGCGGCGCCCTGCGGCCGAACGTGGTCACGGATTGGAATCACCTTCGCATCGCGCTCCGGACTCCTCGTCCACACGTCGGTTCCCAGCTCGACGTCCGAGTGTCGGCGGTAGCGCCGGCGCGGCAATAGCCGCGCGACGCCGGTGATCCAGGCGCGAAACTCCACATCCGTTACGGCCATGGTGTCGACGACACGAGGAAGATTGAGCAGCGGCGTTTTGCGGGTGACGTACGCGGGCTCGCAGGTCGTAGCGCTTTCGATCCCCAACGCCTCGAGCCACGGGAAAAACGCCGGGTCGGCGTCGCCGCTCGGATAGCAGAAATGCCTTCGGCCGGCGCGTGGGAAGCCCATCGCGGCCAGCGCGTCGATGTTGTCGTTGACCTCTCGCGCGAACATCGGCTCGCTTCGCGGCGTACGGTGGCGATGCGTGTGAAGCTGGACGTCGACGAGATTCGGATCGAGCGTCGAAAGCTCCGTCGGCGACATGAGCTGCAGCGAACGGCTGGCGAGGAAGTCGTCCCAATCCACTCCGACCTGCTCGGCCAATTCGGCCAGCATCTGATCCTTTTCGACCGCGCTGAAGCCGAGCGTGTAGACGTGCGCGCGCATGTTGAGATGCATCTCGCTGCGCGGCCCGGCGGAAAGTGGAATCCGGACTCGTGAGGAACTGGGAAGCAGGCGTCCGGACTCGATCATGCGTCCGCGCCCGCGCCAGAGGAAGTACGAGCACGCCAGGTCGAAGATCGGACGCTGAAAGGTCGAATAGTACGTCGGCACGTACAGCGTGGAGGGGATCGCGAAGGTCTGCAGCAGCGGATATGCCTTCGCGTAGAAGTCGTACAATCCCTCGTCGAAGGTGACGACGACGCTCGGTTCCTCGAGCTCTCCGACTTTGAGACGTTCGATCGCCTCACCGAGCGGCAGGACAGCGCATCCGAGCTCGCGCAGCGTCTCGAACCGCCGAGTCAACCGCTCTTCGGTGATGTGTACGTCGGACCATTCGTGCTCGTCTCGGAGCGACACCCCGTGATAGCACAGAATCAAGAGACGGTTCTGTCGCCAGCGACTGTTCGCCATCAAGGCGAACAGTCCCGCGTTGTCGGCCGCGCCCAGCGTCAGGAGCTTTAGTTGTCTCAGCAACGGCGGTCGATGGCTCGGCCCCGGTACGCCAGGAACCTGCACGAGGGTTCCGTGGCGCCCCGCGAGCGGCAAGTCCGGGTGGTGACCTGTCGAGCGTGCGGTTGGCCTGCGGTGAACGACAGAAGCTAAGACGCGGCGAGCGGCGATGCGAGAGAGCGAACCCGACACAACACCGTTGCGTCTACGCCGCAGCAAAACGCAAGAGATGGTGATTCAAGTCACCGCTCGGGACCGCCGCCGGCTCAATCCCTGTCGTTCGGCGCCTCATCCGTGCAAATTGAGCGCCGTCCATACCTTCCCTACTTGGCCGACACTCTCTTCCCACACGCTCCACTTATCTCCGGACGACGGATCCGGTTCGCCCTCGTGGGTTGCGGGCGGATCTCGGGGAACCATATCGACGCGATTGAACGGCACCGCGAGCGCGCGGAGCTCGTCGCCGTCTGTGATATTGACCCCCAACGACTGGCTGCGGCCGCGGCACGGACCGGCGCCACCCCGTTCGAATCGATCGAACAGCTTCTGGCCGGCTCCGACGCCGACGCCGTCGTCCTGGCGACGCCAAGCGGACTTCATCCGAATCAGGCAATTCTCTGTGCCGAGGCCGGACGCCACGTCGTGACCGAGAAGCCGATGGCGACGCGGTGGGAGGATGGGAAGGACATGGTCGCGGCCTGCGACCGGGCCGGGGTGCTCCTCTTCGTCGTCAAGCAGAACCGCCGCAATTCGACGCTCCAGCTCGTGAAGCGCGCGATTGAAAAAAAGCGCTTTGGCCGTATTTACATGGTCAACGTCAACGTCTTCTGGACCCGCCCCCAGTCCTACTACGACAGCGCGGCGTGGCGCGGCACCTGGGAGTTCGACGGCGGCGCTTTCATGAACCAGGCGAGTCACTACGTCGACCTGCTCGATTGGCTCATCGGCCCCGTGGAAAGCCTGCAGGCCTACACGGCGACGCTTGCCCGCAACATCGAGGTCGAGGACACGGGCGTCGTCTCGATCAAGTGGCGCACCGGCGCACTCGGGTCGATGAACGTGACAATGCTCGCGTACCCAAAGAACCTCGAGGGTTCGATCACGATTCTCGGGGAGAAAGGGACCGTAAAGCTCGGCGGCGTGGCTGTGAACCAGTTCGAGCATTGGGAGTTCGCCGAGCCGGATCCGGACGACGAGCTGGTCAAGCAGGCGAGCTATGAGACCTCGTCGGTCTATGGGTTCGGCCACCCGCTGTATTATGACAACGTCATCGGCTCGCTCCGCGGCGAAGCAGTGCCAGAAACCGATGGGCGTGAAGGGCTCAAGTCGCTGGAGATACTGATCGCCATCTACCTCTCGGCGCGTGATTCGCGACGCGTGGCGCTGCCGTTGGAGTACTGAAGGGCCCGATCGTCAAAGGCTGCGTGTCGTCTCCGCGATGCGTCCCGTCCGAAGCGCTGCATCCAGTTTTGCGCGGACGTCCGAGTGCATCGTGAAATACTGACGCCCCTCGTCGGCGCGCTGAACGCGCCGCGGCGGAAGCGAGCAGGCCTCGAGGATCCAGCGAAGCGTGCGGCCCAACGCCTTCACTTGTTCGACGTCGATTTGGTCGCGGAGCTCTTCGACGCTTCGCGCGGTCTCGATCGAGACCGCGGTGAACAGCAGGATGTCGCCGGTGTCGATACCGGTGTCGATGAGATGAACCGTGGCGCCGGTCTGGACGCCGAGCATCGCGCTCCATTCGGCGACGTTCATTCCGCGCATCGGCGGGAGGAGTCCCATGTGCGCGTTCAATGTTCCCAGGCGCGGTAGGGCCAGGATCTGCGCGCGCAGGATACCACAACCCGCGTACACGAATACGTCGCCGCGTAGGTCCGCGACGCGCGCCAAATCGTCGCGGTCGGTGAGCGATGCAACGAGCTCGGTCGGAATCCCCGCGGATTCGCAGTACTCCGCCGGCGATTTCCACGGCTCCGCCGGCGATGCACCGGAGGCATGGGCGGACGCAGACGGCGGACCTCCTCCTCCCATCACCCGCCTCGCGAGCATCGCCGGGCCGTAGTCTCGAGCGTACACACCAAGCCGAGCCAGTGCCGACGGCTGCACCGAGCGCTGAATGACGACGGCGTCCGGCCGGAAGCCCCATGACCCCCAAGCTTCACAGAACTGGTGCACCTTCGGGCTCGACTCTCCGGCGAGGAACACGACGCGTGGCCGCGGTGCGTCGATCGCCGGCGACGCTTCGGGGAGTGCCGTGGGAACGTCATGCACGATCACCGGCGCGTTGCGCGAGCCTGTCGGGAGCGCGTCGAGTGACGCGAGCGCGCGAGCCTTGGCGTGCAGCGCGTCGATGAAGAACTTCGCCGCCCAGTTTGGAAAGGCGAGCGTTATGTAATCGCCCCAGACAGGATCCGATCCGGCGATGCCTCCGCGAATGCCCGGATCGTTGGACGTCATCGACTGCGCTTGCTTCACGAGATCAATTGCTTTGCACGCCGCGCTGACGAGCGTGGGATCACCATCCAGCTCGTGCAGCTTGAGCCAGATGAGCGCCATTTGCGCGTTGCCTGTCAGGCAGGTGTAACGCGCGGCGGGCTTCCAACTCGCGTCGAGTTTCCCCGGCAGCCAGCGCGAGAGCTCGAGTCGCCGCGCGACCGCGCGCGCGGCCCGGCGCGCGACGTCGAGACCAGCCTCGTGTCCGATCGTGTCGGCGATGAAGAGAATGCCCCAGATCGTGTAGGCAATCGTATGCGTCACGGCCTGCCGCAGACGCTGGTCTTCCTCGCCAAAGCCGCAGTCGTCGATCCATCCCGTTCCGGCATCGACATGTCGAAGAACCCACTCGAGATGGCGGCGCGCAGCATCGAGGTGACGCTTGTCTCCAACATGCGCACCGAATTCCGCGAGCCAACAGGCCGCGTGTGCCATATAGGTGTAGGTGCGCCCCGATCCGTAGAGATGGACGCGCCAGGCGCCGTCGGCGTCCTGCGTCTCCGTCAGCCAGTCAGCCGCGCGACGCGCTGCCTCGAGTGTCGATTCGTCTCGTTCGGCGCGATGCCAGGCAGTGAGCCCGTTGAGGATCTGCGCCGTGTTGAAGATCGACGGTTTCTCGCGATTGTCGGCGATCTCGAGGCCGGGGAACGCGCCCGACGGAAGTTGAACGCCCAGCAAAAAGTCCACGCACCGACGTGCCCGTTCGCGAAACCCCGTAAATCCTGATTCTGCTTCGAGGGCAAGGAACGTCGGAATGATGTAGCCGGTCGTCTCGGGATAGGATGACGACCAACCGCGGCCGAGCGTGTACCTCCCTGCCACCCCGCCGTCGCCAGTCGCATCTTGCGCGCGCGACAACCACCCGGCCGCTTCGCGCAGATGGTCGGTGTCTCTCCGCTCGAGCAACTCGCCGCGTCGTCGGCCTATCAGATTGTGAAAGACCAGCGACGCCGCTGATGGGCGCCATACGCGCGCATCGCGCGCGATCCGCAATACGGCGCGCGGTTGGAAGGAGGGGGAGGGGGCGGGGGAGGGGGAGTCGACTTTACTCGGCAATCGGGAACTCATCCGGCAGTTGCGAGGAGGCGTCCGTAAAGCTCCGTTGTGCAAGCAACGTAGCGCTCGGCGGAAAAATCGTCGCGCGCGGTGCGCGCGGCGGCGGAGCGCAGCCGGTCGCGCAGCTGCGCATCGGCTACGACGCGCCGCAGCGCCGTCGAAAACCGATCTACGTCGTTGGGAGGGCAGAGGAGTCCGTTCTGGCCGTCGGTGATCAACTCGGGCACGCCCCCGACCGCTGAGGCGACTGGGCAACACCCGCAGGCCATGGCTTCCAAGAGCGCGTTCGGAAAGCTCTCCGATTCCGAGCTCAACACAAAAATGTCGATTTGGCGCATCCAATCGGCTACGCGAGACGATGTCGGCTCGAAGCGAACGGCGTCTTCGAGTCCGAGGTCGCGTGCTTGTGCGCGCAGTGACTCCAGCATTGGACCGCTGCCGACGATGAGCAGCTTGGCCGGATATGCGCTTCGATCGAGCGTGGCGAACGCGGCAATCAAGGTATCGAGGCGCTTCTCCGGTCTGAGCGCGCAGACGGCTCCGACGACGATCTCGCGTTGAGGCGTTGACCGGGCGTCAATCGTTCCGGGGTTGAAGATGCTCGTCTCGACGCCGTTGTAGCACAGATTCATGCGGCCGTCCGGCACATCCCACCGCGTCGCCAAGTCACGACGAACCGCGTTCGAGTTGACGATGATCGCGTCGGCCATTCGGTCGGTCATCGCCATGATCCGGTGGTGGGCAACCATGTGCCGATACCACAAGTGCGACTTGACGACGGCTGGTGTTCGGCAGGCCCAGGCAACGGGAATCGCGAAGATGTCCATTGGTGCGTCGAAGCTATGGACCACCCGAATGCGATGGCGCCGAATATACCGAGCCAAGCTCCATGCCCCTGAAGCCCACGTGGGCGAAAGCATGCCGCGCACGGGAAGGTGGAAGATGGATACTCCGGCCGCGCGAATTTCGGCCTGGCGTATACCCTCCGGCCGAAAGCAACCGACATGGGGTGCGAATCGTCTTCGGTCGAGGCCTTTGGCTATCTTGGTCAGGTCGGCCTCGCAACCGCCGATTCCGAGCTCGCGAACCATCAGCAATACAGGTACCGGGCGCTCGACGGCACCAGCCGCACGAGGTCCGTGGTTCGAGGGAGTTATCTCCGGCTCAGCCGTCGTGTTCGACGCGCCCGCTGGCCTTTCCGACGATATCTGTCGCACGCTTGAGTAGACGACCGATGATAGTGGAAGCATCCACGCAGGAATCCAGAGTCCCCTCTCCCGCCCGATGGCCGCAATGGCATTGCCCCGAGCATGCCGGAGCGCTGACCGCACAGCCCGAGGGAGACGGGAACGGGCTGACATGTGCCGCCGGTCACGTGATTCCCTGCGTGCGCGGAATCCCGCGATTCGTATCCGGCGAAACTTACGCTGACTTGTTCGGCGCGCAGTGGAATCGCTTCCCGAAAACGCAGCTCGATTCGTACACGGGCAAGCCGATAACGCGTGATCGCGTTCGCCGCTGCCTCGGCGAAACGTTGTGGCGATCGCTTGCCGGCAAGCAGGTGCTCGAGTGCGGATGCGGCGCCGGCCGGTTCACGGAGATCTTGCTGGCCGAAGGCGCATATGTGACGTCGATCGATCTGAGCTCGGCGGTGGACGCGAACGCGCGGAATTTCCCGATCGGTCCGCGCCACCGCATCGCTCAGGCGGACATCATGAAGCTGCCGTTCGCGCGCCAGTCGTTCGACATCGTGTTCTGCCTCGGGGTCATCCAGCATACGCCGAGCTCCGAGGGGACGATCGAGGCGTTGTCGCGATTCGTCGCGCCGGGCGGATGGCTGATCATCGATCATTACACCTACACGCTGGGCTGGTACACCAAGACGGCGCCGCTCTTCAGGGCGTGGCTCAAGCGGCTGCCCGCCGAGCGCGCGGCGCGAATCACCGAACGTCTCGTGGACGTTCTGCTTCCGTGGCACAAACGAGTCGCGAACATCCCAATCGCGCGATCGATCGTGCACCGGCTTTCGCCGGTTCTCTCGTTCTACGTTTTGTATCCGGAGCTCGACGATCGGCTTCAGCACGAATGGGCGCTGCTCGACACGCACGATTCGTTGACGGATTGGTATAAACACTTTCGCACGCGCGGGCAGATCCAGGGCACGCTGGAGCAACTTGGATTTGCCGACATCTGGTGTGAGCGAGGGGGCAACGGCGTCGAGGCGAGAGGGCGTCGCCCGGTATCGACCTGACGGCGGCAGACGACCCGCGAGCTATGCATCTCCGCGAACGGCTCTACGATTGGTCCGGCAAGCTGCAGCACCGAATCACGCCGGGATTGCCGTACTCGCAGACCGTCTTCGAGCAACGGCTCTTTTCGCACGTCGCTCGGGCCCGCTCGTGGCTGGATCTCGGATGTGGGCATCGCATTCTCCCGGAATGGCGAGGCGAATCGGAGGACCGACTCGTCGCCCAGTCGCCGTTCGTCGTCGGACTGGACTCCGACGCGCAGGCGCTTCAACGCCATCGATCCATTCGGAACCTCTGTCTGGGCGACATCACCCGTCTCCCCTTTCGCGACGAAAGCTTCGACCTGGTCACGGCGAACATGGTGGTCGAGCACCTACCCGAACCCGAACATCAATTCGCCGAAGTGGCTCGCGTTCTCGCTCCCGGCGGCACGTTCGTGTTTCATACTCCGAACCTGCGCTCCTACGTCATTGCGCTCGCCAGGATGCTGCCGGAGCAGGTGAAGAAAGTCCTGGTCAAGCTGATGGAGGGACGCGACGCGGTGGACGTGTACCCGACCTTCTACCGTGCGAATGAAGCGACGGCCATCACCGCCGCCGCGAAGCGGTCGGGGCTCGAGCTCGCCGAGATAGAGTTCGTGCCGTCCACGCCGGCTTTCCATGTCGTTCCGCCGCTCCTGATTCCGGAGCTCCTCTGGATTCGCCAGCTCCAGCGTCGGCCGGCACTGGCGGAGTACCGGCATACGCTCATTTGCGCGCTGCGGCGGCCGGCATGAGCGTCGCCGGCAAATCATTGCGACCCGTCTACACGAGCGGCGAGGCCGTCCGCGCGACGAAGCATTTGCTACTCGTCAGCTACTTCTTTCCGCCGGTCAACGTCGTCGGGTCACACCGCTGGCTTCGCATCGCGCAGTACGCCGCGGAGCGCGGGTGGTCGTTCGACGTCGTGATGGTACACCCCACGGCCGGGTCATCCGTCGATCCGGCGAGCACCATGTCGGTCGACATGGACAAGCTCGCCGAGCTTCCTCGCGGCGTGAACATCTATCAAGTCTCCGATCGGACGTCCTGGCTCTACGAAGCCCAACGATCGATCTGGCAGCTGCTCCGCCCAATCGTTCGCCGGCGGAGCGCGCCTTCGACCGAGCTCCGCACGACACTCTCATCCGGCGGTCCAGGGCGGGAGACA
Organism: Gemmatimonadaceae bacterium; assembly: GCA_035535975.1. Classification (GTDB taxonomy): domain Bacteria; phylum Gemmatimonadota; class Gemmatimonadetes; order Gemmatimonadales; family Gemmatimonadaceae; genus JAQBQB01. The sequence continues at coordinate 10,612 of DATLPC010000188.1, forward strand.
AAGGGCGAGGCGGAGGACGACGGGGAAGGTCGCAGCCCGCGTCGAGCTGCTTACCTCACACGACTGCACTACGGGGAGTTCCGGCGTTGGGCTCGTGACGCCGCGCGCGTCGCCACGCGCATCCTTCACGAGCGACGCCCCGACATCATCGCGAGCTCGGGGCCGCCGCATTCGGCGCACGAGGCCGCGCGTCAAATCGCCACGCGCACCGGGATCCCGTGGGTCATGGATATGCGAGACCCTTGGGGTGCGCCGGAAAATACGCCGGCGGATTTCGCCGGTCCGGCGTGGACGCGCGTTACGGGAATGCTCGAGCGCCGATGTGTCGAGGAGGCGAAGCTCGTGCTGCTCAATACGGAGGCTGCCAGGCGCGAGCTTGCGTCGCGGTATCCGGATCGGGCCGGTCGATTCATCACTGTGATGAACGGGGCGGATCCGTTGCGACTCGAGCTCCCCGTCTCGCGATCGCCTCGTTTCACGATTGCGTATGCCGGCAACATCTACGTCGGACGCGATCCAACGGTGTTCTTCACGGCCCTCGCCCGCGTCATCCGCGACGTTTCGCTGACGCCGGAACAGATCGGCGCCGATTTCTTGGGGGGCGGCGACTATGCGCGGGACATCGTGCTGTCGGCCGCGAGCGAGGCGGGAATCGCGCCGTTCGTGACGCATACGCCGCGTCAAACGCACCGCGAGGCGCTGGCCTTTCTTTCGCGCGCGCCGATGCTGCTCAATCTTCCCCAACATCACCATCTCGCCATCCCCGCCAAGGTCTTCGAATACGTGCAGATGCCGTCGTGGTTGCTGGTGTTGGCGGAGACGGGGAGCGCGACGGAGCTGCTGCTTCGCGACTCCGCGGCCGACGTCCTCGATCCCGGGGACGTGGACGGGATCGCCGAGCGACTTCGTTGCCGGTTCTTGCAGCACGCTCGGGGCGAGCGGCCATCGCCGGTCAACGCGAATGGAAGGTTCGACCGCGATCGTCAGTCCCAGATTCTGCTCGATGCGCTCGCGACACTTTCGTGACGAACTCGAACTCACCGGTCCATGTGTGGAATCGTAGGAATTTGTAGCTGTTCGGACGAAGATCTCCGGGGGGGAGGCACGCTCGAGCGGATGGCCGCGACGATCGTGCACCGGGGGCCCGACGACGACGGGTTCCACTACGATCGTGGCGCGGCGATCGGTATGCGGCGCTTGAGCATCATCGATCTCTCCGGTGGTCATCAGCCGTTGAGCGACGAGTCGGGTGAGCGATGGATCGTGTTCAACGGCGAGATCTACAATTTCCAGTCGGTGCGCCCGCCGCTCGAGGACGCGGGACACGTCTTCCGTACGCACAGCGATACCGAGACGATCGTTCACGCGTTCGAGCAGTACGGTCCCGACTGCGTCCATCATCTCAACGGCATGTTCGGCTTCGCCATCTGGGATTCGCGCGAACGCAAGCTGTTCATCGCGCGCGACCGCATGGGAGTAAAGCCACTCTACTACGCCTGGGACGGACGTCGCCTCGTCTTCGGCTCGGAAATCAAGGCCCTCCTCGCGTCGGGCTTCGTCGCGCGCGAGCTGGATGACGAAGCGCTCTGGCACTATCTGACGTTCGGGTACGTGCCGGCGCCCATGACCATGTGGCGCAACGTGCGAAAGCTTCCGCCGGGACACCGGCTGATGTTCGAGCCCGCGACGGCGGCGCTGTGTGTCGAGCGGTATTGGGACATTCCCTACGGCAAGCCCGGCCCCGCTCTGAGCGCGGACGACGAGGTTCGTCAGTTCACGGATCTTTTCCTCGACTCGGTGCGCCTGCGCCTCATCGCCGACGTACCGGTCGGCATTTTCCTGAGCGGCGGTCTCGACTCGAGCGCCGTCGCGGCGGCGGTGAACGAGGTCCACAACACGCCGCTCAAGACATTTTCGATCGCGTTCCACGAAGGCGGCCGGTACGACGAGACGCCGTTTGCCCGCAAGGTCGCCGAGAAGCTCGGCACCGACCATCACGAGATTCGCATCGGGCGGCAGGAGTACATGGACTTCCTGCCCGAGCTGGTCTACTACACGGACGAACCGCTCGCCGACCGCGCCTGCATTCCACTGTACTACGTATCGCGGTTGGCGGCCCAGCACGTGAAGGTGGTGCTTTCCGGTGAAGGCGCCGATGAAGTCATGGCCGGCTACGATTTTGAGAACGTCGTCGCCGGTTGGGAACGACGGCAGCGCTTTCTGAGAGTCCCGAGTCTTCTGCGCTCAACGCTGCCTGCCGCCGCCTTCCACGCCGCGGGCCGACGCGACCTCGTGGATCGAATCCATCGTCGCAACCTGCCGCTTCCCGATCACAATATCGCGACGGCGCCCTACATGACCCGTTTCTTCTCGAGCGCCGAGAAACGCGAGTTGTGGCCGAACGCACCGCAAGCCGCGCGAGATTCGGATGACCTGGTGCGCGACTATTACCGCCGCGCTCCAACGCGCGATCCATTGAACCAGACGCTGTACGCCTACTGTCAGGACTGGCTAGTGGAAGATCTCTTGATGAAGGCGGACAAGATGACGATGGCCAACTCGATCGAGTTGCGAGTGCCATTTCTGGATTTTCGGCTCGTCGAGTGGCTCGCGTCGCGTCCTGCCACCGCGAAGGTGCGCCGCGACGCGAGCGGGAAACTCGTCACGAAGTACCTGTTGCGCCGCTTCGCCGAAGGTCGCGTTCCGCCCGAAGTCATTCAACGAAGCAAGGAAGGCTTTCCGAACCCGGTGCGAGACTGGGTGGCCGGCTCGTTCGGCGAAGAGATGGGCCATGCGCTCAAGAAGCCGTCGAGCTGGGTCGGCTCGCACTTCAACCCAACGGTCGTGGACCGAGTTGTCGCCGAGCGACATCGCACGGCGCAGCACGGCGACCGCCTTTGGATTCTCTACCTGTTCGAGCTCTGGGCTCAACGATGGCTGTAACATCGCGTCCGACCGCGGAGAGTGGCGAGTCCAACGCGCCGGAGCTGACGGCGTGGCAGGCGATGCGGACGCGCGCCGCGGCGCGGTCGTATCAGCGCTTGGCACGTAGCAATCTGCTCTCTGACATCGTCGGCTCGGCGTTGTTGTTCCGATCGAAGATGCCGGGCCGCGGCGACAGCGCGCGGCTCACCGACCTTCTCGTCGCGGGCCGTCGCCTGCGGAGCCGGCCGCTGCGCTCCATCGCGCGCCGATTCCTCGGGCCGTGGCTCGAGCCTGAACGCGTCGACACCTTCCGTGCGCGGCAACTCGGCTGGAACTACTATCGCAATGATTTTGGAGGATTGTCCTCGCCGGGACTGACGTGCAGCCTGGTGCTGAAAGCCCCTGGTCCGAACGGTGAGAAGGGAGTGCTGTACTCGTCGTTCGAGTACAACTGGATGCGACTGGTCGCGAACTACGACGCGAAGCGCTTTTTCAAGGACTACTTTCTGGTCGGCGCGTCGTCGTGGTCTCCGCCCGACTACGCCGCCTTTGGCAGCCTGGCTGGTCTCTCACCCGATCCGGTGTTCATCGGAATCTCGAACACCGCGGACATCGAGCATTATCGATTGTTCGAGCCGTACGTTCGCGCCGTCCCGCTCCTCGCGTCGGACTGGATCATGCCGGAGCAGTTTTCTCCGAAGCCCGTCGCCGATCGAACGATCGACATCCTGATGGTCGCGAACTGGTTGCGGTTCAAGCGACACTGGCTGCTCTTCGAGGCGCTTCGCCAGATGGATCGACGCCTCCGCGTGGTTCTGATTGGGCGAAATGGCGAAGGACGCACGGAGCAGTCGATCCGCGAGGAACTGCGCGCGTTCGGGGTCAAGCAAGACGTCGAGTTGCTCACCGACGTTGGAATCGACGAAGTGTATGCGCATCAGTGCAACGCGAAGGTCGCGGCGATCTTCAGCCGGCGCGAAGGCTCGTGCGTCGCCGTCGCCGAGTGCCTGTTCGCCGACACGCCGGTGGCCATGATGCGAGATGCGCACGTCGGATCGAAGGCATACATCAACGGTGCGACCGGCGTGATAACGACGCGTCGCCATATCGCCGGCGACCTGTCGCGGCTGCTCGAGCGTCCCGCGGGATTGGCGCCTCGACGCTGGGCGCTCGACCACATCACGTGCTACGAATCGTCGCGGCGTCTCAACGAGCAGCTGCGCTCGTACTGTCTTGGCGCGGGGCTGCCGTGGACGAGTGACATTGCGCCGCTGCAGTGGAAATCGATTCCGAGGTATGCGCATACAGGGGATGAACTGCGTATGCAGCCCGCCGTGGAGCAATTGCGCCGGGAATACGGCATTCCACTTGTGTGACCATCTTTGAGCCATTCGGACGCAAGGGGCGTGGCGTCGCCGCAACACACTGGCCGGAAATGCCAGGAAGCAGCACGCGCGCCCCGTCTGGTAAGTGACTGCAATATAAGCACTTATACCACTTATTAGCTGACAGGCGCGCCGCGCACGACGGGTGCAGTTCGAAGCGCGCGAACGCGTATGCGATTGGGTGACGGTTGTCCCTCCGCGCGCGTCTGCCGATATTGACTTGATCCTCGACCATCGACGAAGGGCGCGGTCTCTTAAGTGACGTTGCCTCAAGGAGTTCCTGGTGTAGTAGGGCGTCGCGGCGCGCCGCCGCTGAAAGCCGGAGCCCCCGTCGGGCGGGTTCGGGCGTTGGGCTTGGCGTCCAGTCAGGCGGTCAGCGACGCAAAGCCCGGATTCTTCGGCGTCGTTCTGGCGGCATATCTCGCCGTCACGATCAGCCGTATCCACGAGGTCGTCCCCTACCTCACGCATTTGTACCTGGGCAAGGTGTCCGCGGCGCTGCTCCTCATGGCCGCGTTCTCGCGCATCCGGGGAAGCGATATACAGCGCGTCTTCAGGACGCCGGTCGCCAAGTATGTCGCCATCCTGACCGGGATCGCGCTCGTTTCCGTTCCCGGTTCCGCGTGGCCCAAACAGAGCTTCACGTTCTTTCAGGATTGGTGGCCGCAGGTGATGCTGATGTTCGTTTGCGTCTGTGCCGGATTCGTGAACAGACGCACGGCATACCTGTGTGTTGTGACGGTCACGTTGAGCGCGGGTTTCGCCGCGCTCGTCATGATGGCGACGAACAACGTCGACGGCGGCGGCCGCGCCTTCATCGGCACTTATCGCGCGGCGACATACGACGCCAACATGTCGGCCGCACTCTTCGTCCTCGCCCTGCCTTACGCCGCAATGCTCGCCGTGAGCCGCGGCTGGACCCGCTGGGCCGGGATCGGGCTGATTCCGCTGTTGATCGCGGCGACCCTCGCAACCGCGTCGCGCGGCGGCGTGCTCGCCCTCGCGGTGCTTGGCGTCACGACCGTCGTGTTCGCCCCGAAGCAGCACCGGCCGAAGTACATCGGCCTGCTGGTGCTTGCGGTTGCAATCGCGCCGTTCCTCCCGCACTCCGGTCTCGCCACGCGGTGGGCGGAGTTCATGCAGCCCGGCGGCGATTACAACATGACGTCGCGCGATGGCCGCATCGAGGTTTGGAAACGCGGCATCGGGTTCATGATCGCGCACCCGGTGCTCGGCGTCGGCGTTCGTAGCTACGAAATCGCGGGTGGAACGCTCGCGCACTCGTGGGTCAACGCGCACAACGCCTTCATTCAAGTCGGCGCGGAATTGGGCGTCGGCGGGCTCGTGGTCTTCGTCCTGATGGTCAGCGCCGGACTGCGTTTGGCCCTTCACGCGCGGCGCCGCCTTAGCGGTAATAACCTCTCGCCGAGCGACGAGCTGGGGCGGAGCCTCGTGACGGCGGCATTCGGTGCACTCGTCGCGACGCTTGCGTCCGCAATGTTCCTTTCCATGGCCTACGACGCGATGATGCTCTTCGCGCTCGGCGTACCAACGGGGTTGGCGCTGAGCCTCCGCGGTGTAGCCAGACCGGCCGGTGCCGGCGCGCCGTTGGCACCGTCTCGAGGCAATGCTCCGGGTTGGCGTTCCAACCGAGTAGCGCGGCCGGCGCCGCGACGTGTTCAGCCGGGCGCATGACCGCACGACACCGATACGCGCGAGTGGCGCAAGCGATTCCGAGCGATTCGTGATCGCGCGCCGCACGGACGCCGCGACCGCTATCAATGCTGTTTAATAGCTTCGTTTTCATCTTCGCGTTCCTACCGGTCACCTACACGGTCTTCTGGCTGCTGCGCACGAGTCGCGCGCGCTACGTGTGGCTGACGGCGACCGGTTACGTCTTCTACGGCTACTGGAATCCCCGATTCTGTCTGCTCATGGCGTTTTCGACGCTCGTGAGCTACTCGGCCGGTCTCGGCTTTCTGCGATGGACCGACCCTCGACGTCGCAAGCTCTGCCTCGTCGTGCCGATTGTCGTCGATCTCTCGCTGTTGGCCTTCTTCAAGTACGCCAATTTCGGGTTGCAGACCGCGCGCGGTGTCGCGCACGTCTTCGGCGCGGACGTCAGCGTTCCGCACCTCGACATCATCCTGCCCGTCGGTATCTCGTTCTACACGTTCCACACGATCACATACATCGTCGACTCGTACCGCGGCGTCATTCGCCCGACGCGCAATTTCTTCGAGTTCTCGACCTACGTCTCCTTGTTCTCGCAGTTGGTCGCCGGACCGATCGTTCGCTTCCGGCAGATCGAGGAGGATCTCGAAGCGATTGCCGCGCACGATCGCCGGCGTTGGATTCAACGCGGCGTCTCGTTCTTCGTCATCGGTCTGGTGGAGAAAGTGCTCGTCGCCGACACGCTCGCCGCGTTCGTCGACCCGGCGCTCGCGAGCTATGCGTCGCTATCGACGCTCGGCGCGTGGATGGCGATGCTCGGCTACAGCTTCCAGTTGTACTTCGATTTTTCCGGATACAGCACGATGGCGGTCGGTCTCGGCTACCTGTTCGGGCTGCGAATCCCACAGAACTTCAATTCGCCGTACAAGGCGACGGATCCGTCGGATTTCTGGCGCCGTTGGCACATCTCGCTGTCGAGCGTCCTCCGCGACTACCTGTACATCCCACTCGGCGGAAACCGCGACGGAACGTGGCGGACCTACCGGAACTTGATGATCACCATGCTACTGGGCGGTCTGTGGCATGGGGCGTCCTGGACGTTCGTCTTCTGGGGCGGCTACCACGGCTTGCTGCTGTCGCTCTACCGGGCATACGGCAAGGCATGGGATGCACTTCCGCACGCCGCGCGACAGGCCGGCATGTTCCTCCTCGCCGTCGTCGGCTGGGTCTTCTTCCGATCGTCCACGTTCGCCATGGCGCTCGGCGTCCTTCGAACGATGTTCGTCCCGACATCGGGAGTGCTCGTCGCGCAGCCGGCCCTCGCGGCGATGGCGCTGATTGCCGCGGGCTCGTGGGCGATGGTCGGGCCAAACGCGTTCGAGATGCGCCACGAGTATCGCCTGCCGGGGAGACTCGTGCTCGCGTCCGGCTTTGCAACGGCGCTCGCGATCGTGATCGGACTGCGGTCCTCGCCCTTCCTTTACTTCCAGTTCTAAGGGCGTCGTCACATGGCAACGACGTCCGCGCCGCTCAATACCAAGCTGTCGCAGCCCGACGCGCCCGACGTACGACGCGACGAACGCGCGCGCTCGGCGGGGACCGGCTTGGCCGGCTGGCTGCTCATCGTCCTCGTGTTCGTGTTCAGCGTCGAATTCGCGTGCCGCGTCGAGGACTGGGTCATGTATCGCATGCCCATCCTATCGCGATACCGATCACTGGACGACCTCGTTGTGCGCGACGCGATGGGCATGCACGGCCGACCCAACGCCCGGTTCGAGAAGTGGGTGATGAACGATCTCGGGATGCGCGGGCCGCCGACGACGAAAACGCCCGCGCCCGGGACGGTTCGCGTGATCACCGTGGGCGCCTCCGAGACGTTCGGTCTGCGCGAGTCACCCAACAGGGAATACCCGCGACAGCTCGAGGATTCTCTGAATGCGCAGGTCTCCCGCGCCTCGTGCTCGCGTCCGGAGATCAGGCGGTTCGAGGTGCTGAACGCGGCGTTCGCGGGGATGGGACTCCCGACCATCGAACAGGACGTTCGCAATCGTCTCGCGCCGCTCGGAGCGAAGATCGTCGTGATCTACCCGAGTCCGGCCAGCTACCTCGACGAACAAGCGCCTGCCGCGGCGCGGCCGGATAGCAGCGGGCAAGCCGAGCAGGCGATGCCGCTCCGGCGCGCGCTGTATCCTCGCGCGCTTTCGAGAATGCGCGAGCAGCTGAAGCAAGCCCTGCCCGAGGTCATCAAAACGCCGCTTCGAGCCCGGCAAACGCGCGCCATGGTTGCCGCGCACCCTCCCGGCTGGCGCTTCGAGAGCGTGCCAAGTGACCGCCTTGCCCAGTACGACGCCGATCTTCGCCGATTGATCGGAACGATACGCCGAGTCGGTGCGACACCAGTGCTCGTGACCCATGCCAACGAGTTCGTCGGCCGACCGTCCGCCGACGCGCCGATGCTGATCGCGTGGGAGAAGTTCTATCCTCGTGCGACAGGACGAACGATCATCGCCGTCGACTCGGTGGCGCGCGCGCTGACAATCGCCGCGGGCGCGGACTCGGGCGTCGTGACGGTGGACGCCGCGCGGACGCTCGCCGGCCAGCCACTTTCGGCATTTGCGGACTTCGTGCACTTCACCGACCTTGGTGCAAGCGTCATGGCCGGGGTGGTCCGTGACGGGGTCGTCGGCGCCGTCTGCTCTGCGGTGGAAAGCGCCGCGCCGGCCGACCGGGGAGGAGCTCGCTGATGTGCGGCATTGCCGGTGTCGCCGGGCGCCAGACCAGTTCGCGACTCGTCGCGCCGATGCTCGACGCCCTCTCGCGGCGCGGCCCCGACAGCGAGGGACTGAGCGAGTGGGGCAATGCCGTGCTCGGCCACCGGCGACTCGCGATCTTCGATCTCAGTGCGGCGGGACACCAGCCGATGTTGTCCCCCGATCGAACCATCGGAATCGTCTTCAACGGCGCGATCTACAACTTCCACGATTTGCGCCGGGAGCTGACGGAATCCGGTTGGTCGTTCGTCAGCGAAACGGATACTGAAGTACTGCTCCACGGTTACCGCGCGTGGGGAATCGACGGACTCGTATCGCGCCTTCGCGGGATGTTCGCCTTCGCGATCTGGGACGATCCTGAGCGGAAGTTGCTGCTCGTTCGCGATCGGCTCGGGGTGAAGCCTTTGCTCTTCTCGCGCTCGCACGATCGGATCGTTTTCGCGTCGACGTCGCGGGCGCTGCAGCAGGCTGGGTTCGCCGCCGATCTCGACCCGGCGGCGGTCGCCGAATTCCTGCAACTCGGCTTCGTGACCGAAGGCCGGTCGATCTACTCGGGAATCGAGAAACTCCCGCCGGCGTCGATCGCCGAGTGGTCAGCGAACGGCTTTTCGGTTCGGCGCTACTGGTCCCCGCCCGACCAGGCCACCGCGCCTCGGGTCAGCTTCGAGGACGCGATTGCCGAGACGGAGCGGCTGTTGCTGCGCGCCGTCGAGCTTCGACTCCACGCCGACGTTCCGGTCGCCGCGCTGCTGAGCGGCGGGGTTGACTCGAGCCTCGTGTGCTGGGCGATCGCGCAGCTCGGCGGCGACGTCACCGCGTTTACCGCGGGAACACCGGGCTACGACGTCGACGAGACCGACGATGCGCTGGCGACGGCGCGCGCGCTCGGCATTCGTCATCAGGTGCTGTCGCTGTCCGACGCCGACGACGTGGGTGTCCCGCAATTGGTGGCGGCGTTTGCCGAACCGTTCGCGGTGTCGTCCGCGCTGGGAATGCTTCGGCTGTCTCGCGCGATCGCCGAGACGCCAGCGAAAGTCGTTTTGACGGGCGATGGCGGCGATGATGTTTTCCTGGGGTATCCGAGGCACCTGCTGTTGCTTCGCACCCAGGCGGTCGCGCGCCGCTTGCCCGCGAGCGTAACCGGCATGTGGCGCGGTGTTCGGCGCGTCGTTCCGCAGCGTGGCGCGGCGAAGCGGTTGACGCACCTGCTGGACTATGTCACTGGGGGCTTGGGCGGCTTCATCAACGCCAATCCCGGACTGCAGGACTTCGCCCGACACGGCTTACTTGGCGCACGTCTCGAGGGAGCGACGTTCGACAAGCGGCCGGCGAGTTGGTCGATGCAGTCGGCTCGGAACGCGCTCGCCGACTATCTCGCTTACGACCGCGACACTCAGTTCGTCTCCGAGTATCTGGTCAAGGTCGACGGCTCAACCATGCACTACGCCCTCGAGGCGCGCGCACCGTTCTTGGATCACGTACTCTGGGAGTATGCCGCGTCGCTTCCCTTCGAGGTCCGCTTGCGTGGCGGCAGCCTGAAGGCCGTGCTGCGCGAGATCGCCAAGCGCCGCATCGGCTCCCGCGTCGCGACCGGCTCCAAGCGGGGCTTCAACATTCCCGTCGAGGGATGGATGGCAAAGCGCTGGCACGCCAAGGTTGCCTCGGCGGTCGACGATTCGCTCCTCGTTGCCGAGCAGTGGATTCGTGAAGAGCCGTTGCGCCGCGAGCTCGGATTGGCCGCGACTCGCGGCTCGGCGTCCCGGCGACTCTGGTACTTCTGGGTCTTGGAGGAGTGGCTGCGATTCGAGCGGTCGTTTCGGCCCCCCGGTGGCGACGCGCTTTTGGAGACCGACGCCGGACGCGAGCCCGCTCGCGTCCGTGCCAGCGGGGCTTGGTCATGACGCGCTTGCCCTTAGGCAGTCTCTACGCCGGGCGGAAGCTCGCCGAGGGGTATCCAGATCTCGAGCGCCTCGCGTTCGAGCAATTCGTCACGAGCCAGCAGGCAAAACCTGACGACACGCCGCGTGTCGAGTGGTTGCTGCGGCTGCTGGGGCGGCTCGTCGCACTTGATGGACCGCAGACGATGTGTGTGATCGGATGCGGTCCGGTGCCGCAACCGATTCGCATCCTTCGGCGAATGGGGTACACGGTGACCGGTGTCGAGCCGGTGCCTCTCTTCGTGAAGGCCGCCGGCGAATACCTCGAGGACCCGAGCGCCGTCGTTCAGGGAGCGGCCGAGTCGATTCCGTTGCCGAGCGAATCGCAGGACGTTGTGATCTTCGACAACGTGCTCGAACACGTCGAATCGCCATTGGTCAGCCTGACCGAGATTTTCCGGGTGCTGAAGCCGGGCGGGATCACGTACCTCACGACGACGAATCGGCATCGGATCTCACTCGTCGGAAACAACGCCGAGTACAAGGTCCGGTTCTACAACTGGTATCCGCCGCTGTTGAAGGAGAGCTACATCTTCCGGCACCTTCACTATGAACCGCGCCTCGCCAACTTCACCGAGCGCCCGGCTGTCCACTGGTTCAGCTACGCCGACCTGTGCGCCGTCGGCCGGCTCGCCGGTTTCGCGCAGTTCTACTCACCGCTCGATTTACGCACACGATCCGACGCGCGGTCATCGCGCAACCCGCTTAAGCGCTGGCTGCTCGGCGGCTGGCCGCTCGAGGCCATTCAGCGAAATCCGTTGTTGCGATCGGTCGCGCTGACGCAGTTGGGCGGTGAGATCATCATGCTGAAGCGCAGAGCATGACGACTGGTGGTTCGGTCGCACCGGCGACACCGGAGCTCGAGTCGGTCGAGCGGGCGAAGGCCTCGGAAAACACCCCCGCCGCCACGAGGCGCGTGCGGGTGTGCGTCGTCGCGCCGTCACTCGACATTCTCGGCGGCCAGGCCGTCGTCGCCCAGCGACTGATGGATCGTCTGAAGACGGATCCGAGCCTCGAGATCTCGTTCGTGCCGCACAATCCCCGCCTACCGGCGCCGCTGCGCTTTCTTCAGCGGGTGAAGTACGTGCGGACGATCGTGACGTCGATAGCCTATCAATCGATGCTGCTGCGTCGGCTTCGCGATCAGGACGTCGTGCACGTTTTTTCGGCGTCGTACTGGTCCTTCATACTGGCCCCGACGCCGGCTGTGCTCGTGGCGCGGATGTATGGCAAGCGCGTCGTCCTCAACTACAGAAGTGGCGAAGCGCTCGATCATCTGTCGCGCTGGCCGCGCACCAGCCTTCCTGTTCTGCGGTCGGTGGACCTGATCGTCGTGCCGTCCGGCTACCTCGTCGACGTTTTTTCGAAGTTCGGACTAACGGCGACGCCGATCTTCAACTTCGTCGAAGTCGAGCGAATCCCGTATCGACGGCGGGCGCGGCCGCGGCCGGTCTTTCTCGCGAACCGCAACTTCGCGCCGCACTACAATGTCGCGTGTGTGCTGCGCGCGTTCGCTTTGATTCAGTCGCGCGTCCCCGAAGCTCGCCTCATCGTGGCGGGGGATGGTCCGCAGCGGGACCGACTGCACGCGCTCGCGAAAGAGCTCGGACTCGCCAACACCACCTTTCTCGGACAGGTACCTCCGCAACGGATGTCGGCATTGTACGACGAGGCCGACGTCTATCTCAACGCGCCGAACGTCGACAACATGCCGAACTCGGTCGTCGAAGCGTTCGCGGCCGGGCTGCCGGTCGTGACGAGTCGCGCCGGCGGAATCCCGTATATCGTGCGGGACGAGAGCAACGGCCTCTTGACCGACTGCGATGACGCGCAGGGCCTCGCCACCGCCGCATTGCGTCTGCTCGCCGAGCCCGAGCTTGCGGCCCGCCTAGCCGATCGCGCCCGTGCCGATGTGTTATCGAACTACACGTGGGCGGCCGTCCACGATCAATGGCGCTCCGCGTACGGGTTGGCTCCGATCGGCGAACCGCCTTCGTCGGGCGGGAGGCCAGAGTGAAGGGCGGCGCGCGTCCCGGACGACTGATGAAGAAGCTGCGTGGCCGCACTCCCGACGAGCTTCGCGTCCGCGGACTGCAGCTCACGAGCACGTGGCTCGAGCGAAGCGGGTTGTCCGCAGACGTCGGCGTGCCGGACGATCGCCGCCTCTGGAAGCGTCTGTCGGTCGCCACGCGAGCGCGTGTTCCCATCGGCGACTCGGCGAGCTTGCTCGACGAATTTCGTCGCGCGTCGAATTCCTTCGTCGCCGGCTTCGACGATCGTGAGGCCACCATCCGCGAGCTCCGTCGACGGTGGCCGAACAAAGCAGAGCGGATTGTAGCCGGCGCGGACGCGATATGTGGCGGGCGGTTCGACCTGCTCGGGTACAAAGGACTTCGCTACCAACCCATCGACTGGCATCTGGAGCCGCTCGCCGCCAAGCGCGCACCGGCGGTACACTGGAGCAGAATCGACTACCTCGACCCCGGACTGGTCGGCGATCACAAGTTGATCTGGGAGCTCAACCGACATCAGTACTTCATCACGCTGGGGCGAGCGTATTGGCTGACCGGAGACGAGCGATACGCGGCGGAAATCGTTCGCCACCTCGAGTCCTGGATGGACGCTAACCCGCCAAAGATCGGCGTGAACTGGGCGAGCAGCCTCGAGTTGGCATATCGATCGCTGTCGTGGCTCTGGGCGCTCCACTTCCTCCGGGACTCCGCGTCGCTGACACCGGCGACCTACGTGCGCGTTCTGGCATATCTGGATCGCAAGGCGCGACACGTGGCGCGTCATTTGTCGACGTACTTCAGCCCCAACACCCATCTGACCGGCGAGGCACTGGGGCTGTTGGCTCTCGGTTTGTGTCTGCCGCAACTCGAACAATCGGCGCGGTGGCGCAGCACCGGATGGCGAATTCTCGAGCAGCAGTTGGGACGGCAGGTTCGGCGCGACGGGTCATACGTCGAACAGTCGCCGCACTATCAGCGGTACACGATCGAGATCTACCTCCATGCCATGGCGTTGAACCGCGGCGCGGGTCGCGCGGATGCCGCCGGTTTTGCCGGACCTCTACAGGCGGCGCTCGATCATGCCATGTTCCTCACGATGCCCGACGGGTTGTTCCCGCTCGTCGGCGACGATGACGGCGGCCAGCTCTTGCCGCTCGACGATGGTCCGTTGAACGATTTCAGGCCGGCGCTGTCGACGGGCGCGGTGACATTCCGACGTGGCGACTACGCGAGCCTTGCCGGCGAAGCGGCGGAACAGACACTCTGGCTCCTCGGTCCTTCCGCGCTCGAGACATTCGATTCGATCGTCCCAGCCGCGCCGCGGGAGACGTCCCGATGCTTCAGCGACGCGGGCTTTTGCGTGATGCGCGACGACTGGACGCGCGATAGCAACTACCTGCTCTTTGATGCCGGGCCTCACGGGTATTTGAGCGGCGGACACGCCCACGCCGATGCGCTCAGCTTCGTGCTCGTCCTCGCGGGCCGACCGGTGATGGTCGACCCGGGAACCTACCTCTACAGCTCGACCAACGGCGAGCGCGATCAATTTCGGTCGACGGCGGCTCACAATACCGCGACCATCGACGGGCTCTCGTCATCGGAGCCTGGCCCTGGTCCGTTCCAATGGTCTCACTCGGCGAGTACGACGCTTCATCGCTGGGCGACTGAGCGACGTCTCGATTTCGTCAGGGCATCGCACGACGGCTTCATGCGGCTGAGTGCTCCGGTTCGGCACGAGCGAAGCGTGCTTTACGCGAGAGGCCGGTATTGGGTGATTCGCGACAGATTTCTCGGCCAGGGCCGTCATCATGTGGGCGCGAGTTTTCATTGCGCGCCGGACATTCGGGCATCGATAGCCGATCAGAACTTGGTGCGGCTCGTCGCCGCCGATGCGCCACGATGCGCGGTGGATGTCGCGATCTTTGCCGACAACGGCACGGTCGCGCTTATTGAGGACTGGGTCGCGCCCGAATACGGGCGAAAGCTCGCCGCGACGACCTGCCGCTTCGACTACTCGTTGAACGGAGCCGGCGAAATCGTGACCTTCATCCTGCCGTCGCACGCGGGATCGATGCGTGTGGGTCGTCTGGACCAGCGGACCTACGAGGTCGTCGCCGACGTTTTCCGGGACACGCACCACCTCGACGACGCGCGGCCGCGCGCACCTGATTGGCTCTGGATCGCGACGAGAGGAAGCGGCGAGGCCGAGGAAGTCGTCGTCGACGGCGCAGCGGCGACTGTGGCTCGCGGTCCACGTCTGTCGACACAGCGCGACGCGCTTTCCGGCGTGGCGCCAAGTCACGAGGCCGACTAGCCCATGTGCGGAATTTGCGGCATCGCCCACTCGTCGCGATCGCAGCGGTCCATCGGCATCGATACGATCACGCGGATGCGGGACCTGCTGACGCATCGCGGTCCCGACGCCGCGGGCCTTTTCGTCGAGGATGGAATCGCGCTTGGCCACCGTCGGTTGAGCATCGTCGACGTGGCGCATGGACAGCAACCCATGCCCAACGACGATGGCAATCTGACGCTCGTCTACAATGGAGAGGTCTACAACCACCCTGTGCTGAGCGCGGAGCTCCAGACAGCGGGTGTTCGCTATCGCACTCACTGCGACACGGAAACCGTGTTGCGTGTCTTCGAACGGGACGGCGTCGATGCGCCGCGGGCGCTCCGCGGCATGTTCGCCTTCGCGATCTGGAACCGTTCGCGCCGCGAGCTCTTCCTCGCCCGCGACCGGTTGGGGGTGAAGCCGTTGTACTACTCCATCACCGCTGATGGATCGCTCTACTTCGCCTCGGAGATCAAGGCGATTCTGTCGACCGGTGCGGTCACCGCCGAGCTCAATGTTCCGGCGCTGCCCGATTATCTCGCCAACCACGCCACATCCGGCGAAGAGACACTGTTCGTCGGCATTAAGCGGTTGCTCCCGGGTCACACGCTTCTGTGGCGCGACGGTCACGTTCGCATCGATCGCTACTGGGATTTGAGCTTCGCGGCCGGCGACTCGCCGATCGGTGACGAAGCCGCCATGGTGGCCGAGTACCGCGACCGGCTTCGCGAGGCCGTGCGTATGCGTCTCATGGCCGACGTCCCGCTCGGCTGTTTCCTCTCGGGCGGAATCGATTCGGCGGCCATCGCCGCGCTGATGACGGAATTGACTGGAGGCGGCGTCAAGACGTTCTCTGTCGCGTTCGCCGAGCGAGAGGCCAACGAGCTATCGTATGCGCGGATGGTCGCCTCGCGCTTTCGTACCGACCATCACGAGGTCGTCGTCGAGCCGCATGAATTCTTCGCCGAGCTCCCGAATCTCGTGTGGCACGAAGACGAACCGATCGCCCATCCATCGAGCATTCCACTGTTCTTCGTGTCGCGACTCGCGGTCGAGCATGTGAAGGTCGTGCTCACCGGCGAGGGAAGCGACGAGACGCTCGCCGGCTACGGGCGCTATCGCACGACGCTCTACAACCTGGCGGCGGGGCGGCAGTGGGAGCGGGCGGGCGGCGCCCGTCTCCGCTTCGCGACCCGGGCGCTCATCGACGCGCTGCCCGCGCGAAGCGCGGCGCGCCGCCGGTTGGCGAAGACGTTCCTGTATCTCCCGGCCGATCTACCGTCGCTTTACTTCGACAATTTTGCCGTGTTTGGCCGGGACCGACAGCAACAGCTGCTGTCGCCGGCGATGGCGAATAGAGTGACCGGCGTCGACCCATACGCGACCATCCGCGACTACGTGACGCGGAGCGATGCCCGGACGATTCTCGACCACCTGCTCTACGCCGATACGAAAACCTACCTGCACGAGCTGCTGATGAAGCAGGACCAGATGAGCATGGCGGCGTCGATCGAAAGCCGCGTGCCCTTCCTGGATCATCCCCTCATGGAATACGCGGCGCGCCTGCCGCAGGCGATGAAGCTTCGTGGGCTGACGACCAAGTATGTCTTGCGTCGGGCAATGCAAGGTGTGTTGCCCGAGGCCATTCTCACCCGTCGCAAGATGGGTTTCCCGGTCCCGATCGGCCGTTGGTTCGCGGGCGAGTACCGGCGCGTGCTGGATGAATTCGTGTTGGGGGGCCGTGCCGCGCGCCGCGGGCTGTTCAACGTGGAGTACGTCCGGCGATTAGTCGACGAGCACGCGCGCGGCGAAGGAGCCCACGCCGAGCGGCTGTGGGCCCTCGTCAACACGGAGATCTGGCAGCGCTTGTTCATCGACGGTGAATCATCCGCCGACGTCGCGTCGGCAATCGGACTGCTCGGCGGTCGCCGGCCGGCCGGTCGCGACGGCCAGCTCGAACCAATGTCCTCACTACCTCTTACCAAGTCTCGAACATGAGCACTGCGCTGAGCGTCTTCGGCCTCGGCTATGTCGGCTGCGTCTCGTCGGCCTGTTTCGCGAAGGAAGGTCACCGCGTGATCGGCGTCGATGTCAGCCGGACGAAGGTCGACATGATCAACAGCGGGCGCGCGACCATCGTCGAGAGTGGCATCGGCGAACTGGTTGCCGAGATGGTGGCTTCCGGCCGGCTGAGCGCGACGACCGACGCCGCGGCGGCCGTCGAGCAATCGGACCTCTCGCTGGTCTGCGTCGGCACTCCCAGCCGGTCGAACGGGAGCATCGATCTGCGCTACGTCGAGCGGGTGTGCCAGGAGATCGGCGCGGCAATCAAGAACAAGGCGGCGCGGCACACTGTCGTCATTCGGAGCACGGTGCTGCCGGGAAGCGTGCAGCGTGTCGTGATTCCGGCGCTCGAGTCGGCGTCCGGCAAACAGGCCGGCCGTGACTTTGGAGTGTGCATGAACCCCGAGTTCCTGCGCGAAGGAACGTCGATCCGCGATTTCTACGAGCCCCCGTTCACGCTGATCGGCACCGACGATCGCAGCACGGCCGATGCGGTCGCGGGGTTGTACGCAGGCCTCGAAGCGCCGGTGCACGTGACGTCGACCGGCGTCGCCGAAATGATCAAATACACCTGCAATTGCTTCCACGGCCTCAAGGTCGGATTCGCCAACGAGGTTGGGAACATCTGCAAGGTCTTCGGCGTGGACAGCCACGAGGTCATGCGGATCTTCTGCCTCGACACGAAGCTGAATCTGTCGCCCGCGTACTTGCGGCCGGGATTCGCGTTCGGTGGATCGTGTCTGCCCAAAGATCTTCGCGCCATCACTCATCACGCGCGCGTCAACGACGTGGCGACGCCGATACTCAGTGCGACGCTCGACAGCAACCAGCGTCAGATCGAGCGGGCCTACGAGATGGTGCGCGCTGCGGGAAGCCGGAACGTCGGCGTCCTCGGCCTGGCCTTCAAAGCGGGGACCGACGACTTGCGCGAATCGCCGATGGTCAGCGTCGTCGAGATGCTGATCGGGAAGGGCGCGAACCTGGCGATTTACGACCGCGATGTGTCGGAGGCGCGGCTGATCGGCAGCAACCGTGAGTACATCGAGCACGAGATTCCACATATCTGGTCACTCATGCGCGGCAGCGTCGACGAGGTCATCGACGCCTCCGAGGTCATCGTCATCGGCAACGGATCCGGCGAATTCCGGTTGATCGAGCCAAAGCTCCGCCAGGGGCAAGTCGTGATCGATCTCGTGCGCGCGTTCGGGGATCGTACGAGCAACGGCGACGGATATCGCGGGATTTGCTGGTAAGCACGGCCATCCCGGCGTGAAGATTCTTTGGGTCAATTCGAACTTCATGCACCCCACCAACAAGGGTGGGTCGATTCGCACGCTCGAGATGTTGCGACACCTGCACGCGCGTCACGAAATTCATTACGCGGCCATCGAGCAGCCGCAGTTTCCCGAAGGGCCGGCGCGCGCGCACGAGTACAGCACGCGCTCGTATTCCGTACGCGAGGTCATTCCCGAGCGCGGGTCGTTCGCGTTCGCCCTGCAAGTGGCGCGCGGCGTCGTGTCGCCGATTCCGCTGAGCATGAAGCGCTTCGAGAGCCCACGCCTCGGACGATTGCTCGACCAGCTCGTCCGTCGCGAGGGCTTCGACCGCCTCGTCTGCGACCACCTGACTCCGGCCACGTACTTTCCACGCCTCGATGAGGCGTTCCTCTTCCAACACAATGTGGAGACGGTGATCTGGCGCCGGCACGTCGAGCATGCCAAGGATCCGATTCGTCGCGCCTATTTCGCGGTGCAGGCGGGGAAGATGGAGCGCTTCGAGCGGCGCGTCTGCCGCACCGTCCGTCACACCATTGCCGTCTCGTCGATCGACGCGCAGAACATGCGCGATTATTTCGGCGTCACGAACATCTCCGAGATTCCGACCGGTGTGAACATCGAGCACCACGCGCCACCTTCCACCGCCGAAGTGAAGCCGTATGCCGATCTCGCCTTCGTCGGTTCCATGGATTGGCTCGCCAACATCGACGGCGTCACCTGGTTCGTCCACGAGGTGCTCCCGCTGATCCGCCGGCGGAAGCCCGATTGCTCGTTCGCCGTGATCGGACGGTCGCCACCGCCCGCGATTCAGGCGATGGCGGCGCAGGATCCGCGCATCTTCGTCACCGGCACCGTTCCGGACGTCCGGCCGTACCTGTGGGGCTCCGCGGTTTCGATCGTGCCGCTTCGCATCGGCGGCGGAACGCGACTCAAGATCTACGAGTCGATGGCGTCGCGCGTTCCAGTCGTTTCGACGCGTGTTGGCGCGGAGGGGCTTGAACTACAAGCCCCCGAAACTGGACGACTTGCTGACACGCCCGAGGAGTTCGCGGCGGCATGTCTGGAATTGCTCGACGCGCCCGACGAGCGCGCCAGAGTCGCCGACAACGCGTGGCAAATGGTCAACGACCGCTTTTCGTGGGGAAAGGTTGCGCGGCGCTTCGAGGAGATCCTCGAGCGGCATTGATCGCTACGCGCGGCGCGCCAGCAACAGTCCGCGCACCTTCGCGTATGGATCGCCCGGGATGGACTTCGCTGCTTTCTTGATCGTCCACCATGCGGACTGGCGCCAGCGGGGTGCTCGCTCGCCCGCCGCGATCCGGCCGGTTATTGCTGTTGGCATTCCGCGCCATACGCCGTAGCGTCCGATCAGGATGCAGTCCTCAATGGAAGCGATGCGCATCGTCGGCTCGGAAGTGAACAGGACGCGAATCCCCGCGCGCGATGCGGCCGCGCCAACGGCCGCCGAGTAGAACCCGCCGGGTACAGACGCGGTCTCGACTGGCGCACGCAGGATCTCCGATAAGATCGCGACGCTATCCGCCCACTCATGACGGAGCTCGTCGCCGCTGCAGTCGGAGATGCGCCGCGGGTGCGAGCAGGAATGGCTCCCGATCACATGTCCGCGGCGAGCCAGGTCGCGGATCTGCTCCGCGTCGAGAAAGCCGCGCGTACCGATGCGGTCCGTGGTGATGAAGAAGATTCCGCGCCACCCGCGGGCCTCGAGCAGTGGCGCCACGTGCGTGTGCGCGCTCACACCACCGTCGTCGAACGTGAGGAACACCGGCCATGCACTCTCCGGCTTCGCCCGCGTCGCTAAACCTCCCCCGTCGACTGTCGACGGCGCGACTCGAAGGCCGTCGAGGTGCGCGCCGAATTCGTCGCGCTCGAGCTTGTAGATGTCCGCGCCGGGGCCGGCAAAGCCACTCGATGCGGGCTCGCCGGTCACGACGTCGTGGTACATGATCGCGATCGCGCGACCGCCGGGTACGAGCTTCACAGGTGGATTGGCCCGTCGCCGTCGCCGCGCGTCAGGTGGATCCGACTGAGGCTCTCGTTCACCGATCCGAGCAACGCTCCCAGCTTCTTCGACGCGGCGAACAGAAAGTTGCTCGGCCCGACGCGATAGCCGCCGGCGGCGAATGCCGCGCCCCATTCGGCGTGGGATTGATTCGACACAATCAAGTCGACACCACGCTGCTCGAGCACCGCGGTCGCCGAACTCACGACGCGGTGGGCGTCGCGCGGACTCGCGAAGCAATCGACGATCGTACCGACCCGCAGGTCGCCGAAGTACTTGTGGTCGCGCATCTGGGTATCGAGCAGCACAGCCCACCCAACGTCACCGACGCGGACTCGTATGAACCGGTCGCTCCCCGACGGATAGAGAATGTTGAGAGTTTCCGCGTCGCGAGAGCCCACCATCGCGTACTCACCGTGAGCTCGAGACCAGAGCGCATCGGCCCACGACGAAAACTCGCTGACGGTCTCGTACGAGGCGCGCCCGGGTCGCCGGCGTCGTTGGAGAAGTCGGATCGCCGCGAAGCCCACGCCCGAGTAGGCAGCGACGTCAGCGGCCAGACGCCGAGCCGCCGTGCGCCGGAGCGGCTGGATGTTCCGAAGAAACCGCGCAGGGTGAACGACGCGAAAGAAGAATGGAACCGCCGTCAGCGACCAGCCGATTCCCTTGAGCATGCGTGGGAGCGGCCGGTCCGGGCCTCCCATGCCAAGCGCGTACATCAGCGGCTGTCGCCGGAGCGCGTCGACGAGCAATTGGGACCCGAGGAGCCCGTACGTCTTGTCGACGATTCCCTCGGACAGCGGGAGGTGGTAGTAGCCGACGGGCCGCCGTTCCCCCGCGATCGAAAAGTCCTGCGTCTTGATGATGTACCCGCCGTGGACGCCCTCCTCGCTGACCGCCACGAACAGTTCCTGGAAGATGCGACGATCGTCCTTCTTGGGGAGCCAGCTGGGGACGGAGTCTTCCGGAAACTCGAACTCGCTCTCCCCCCCGGCGCGGAGCCGGCGATTGAACGCCCGCACGCGCGTAATGTGTTCCCCTGTATATGGTTGGATGACGATTGCCATTGGCCTAGATTTCACCGAGCCTATGAAACTTCACCACGTTGGTATTGTGGTCGACACCATCGACGGCCACAGACCTCGGTACTGCCGTTTCTTCGGCCTGGAGCCGGTTTCCGAAGTAGTGACCGACGAAACGCAGCGTGTCAACGTGCAGTTCCTCGCCTCTCGCGCTGGTGAGACGAGTCTGGAGCTCATCGAGCCACTTCCTGGCGAGTCGCCGGTGCGGCGAGCACTCGAGAAGGGCAATGCGCTGAACCACCTCTGCTTCGAGGTCGCTGATATCGACGGCTCGGTCGAACAAGCCGTAGCGGACGGCGCCATGTGCGTCCGCACACCAGTCCCCGCGGCGGCCTTCGATGGTCGCCGCATTGCGTTCGTGTTCTATCGCGGAATCGGGTTGGTGGAATTCGTCGAGGCCCCGACCCCGTGACCGAGCTCCGCGTCG
This sequence comes from Gemmatimonadaceae bacterium, assembly GCA_035535975.1. Classification (GTDB taxonomy): domain Bacteria; phylum Gemmatimonadota; class Gemmatimonadetes; order Gemmatimonadales; family Gemmatimonadaceae; genus JAQBQB01. Next base: position 32,521 of record DATLPC010000188.1, read on the forward strand.
CCATTCTTTCGAGCTCCACCCTCGAGGTCATCGAGCGCCCGCTGGCGGCCGCGCTTCGCGATCGCGGTTTCGACCCCTCGTTCTGGATCGCCGGTTTCGGACAGTTCCGCCAAGAGATCCTCAATCCGCAATCGGGACTGTACGCGCACGATCCGAGCGTCGTTCTGCTGTACCTCGACGGCGAAGACCTGTTTCGCGATCTGCTTCACAACCCGTTTGCGTCCTTGGCGGACCAGCGTCGCGCGACCGGTCGTCAGGTCGCGGAAGACGTGGCGTCGCTCGCCGAAACGATTGCGTCGCGCTTGCCGAAAGCAACAGTCGTATTGAACACTGCGTCGCTCGCTCCACTCGGTCCCCTGACGGGGCTCGAGTACAACTCGGAGTTCGGCGTCAACGACGCGGTTGAAGAATACAATCACGCGATCGCCGAGTTTGCGCGTCGGCACTCCGGCGCGGTGGTGTTGGACGCGGCTGGTCTCGCCGCCACATTGGGCTTTTCGCGTTGGCGCGACGCGCGCATGTGGTACCTGGCCCGTCTCCGCCTCAGCCGCGATGCGCTCGCTGCGCTCGCCGCGGGCTACGCGGGGCTCATCCTCGCTCGCGTCGGAAAGATCAAGAAATGCATCGCGGTCGATCTCGACAACACCCTCTGGGGTGGCATCGTCGGCGAGGATGGCTTCGACGGCATCAAGCTCGGCGAAGACGGGATCGGTCTGGCATTCGCCGAGTTTCAGGAGGAGTTGCTCAACCTGTACCGGAAAGGCGTATTGCTCGCTGTCTGCAGCAAGAACAATCCCGACGATGCCCTCCAGGTGATTCGGAAACACCCCGGCATGCGCCTGCGTGAAGAGCATTTCGCCGCGCTGCGCATCAACTGGGAGGACAAAGCCACGAACCTCCAAGCGCTGGCCGAAGAGCTGAACATCGGTCTGGACAGCTTTGTGTTCATCGACGACAACCCCGTCGAGCGCAGCTGGGTGAGGCAGTCGATTCCCGACGTCATCGTTCCGGAGTGGCCGAAAGATCCCGTCGACTACAAAGCGGCGCTCCTCGAGATCGGTGTCCGGTATTTCCCGAAGCTCGGCATCACCGCCGAAGATCGAAAGCGCGGGGAGGTGTACCAGGCGCAGGCGGCGCGGCGACAGCTCGCGTCATCCGGAACGACGCTCGAGGATTTCTATCGCGCGCTCGAGATGCGAGTCCGCATTGGACGCGCTGATGCGTTCACCATCCCGCGCATCGCTCAGCTCACACAGAAAACGAATCAATTCAACCTGACGACTCGGCGATACACCGAAGCCGAGATCCGGGTCGCCCGCGACGACGAACACACCGAAATCTTTTGGCTCGAGCTGAACGACAAGTTCGGGCCGAGCGGCGTGGTCGGCGTGTTGATTCTGAAAGAGAACGTCAGCGGCGAATGGAACATCGACACGTTCTTGCTGAGCTGCCGCGTAATGGGTCGGACGGTCGAGAACGCGTTTCTCGCCGCCATTGCGCAGGAGACCGGCGCCTCGCGACTGATCGGAGAGTATTTGCCCACGCCCAAGAACGCCCCGGTGAAGGACCTCTACGAGCGACTCGGCTTCCAACACTCCCACGACGTCGACGGGCGCCGGGTTTGGTCGTTGGACGATGCACGAAAACTCGAGGTGCCGCCCTGGTTCGAGATCACGATCGAGCGCTCGACGGCCGCGTCCGGTACGAGCGAGCGATAGGAATCACGGTAAGGCTCCATACGGCCGGGAGCTCCCGGCTCTAACTCCCCCCACTTCCACTCTCCATGCTCGATCCGCGACTCGTCGAGACCTTCAGCCGGGTGCTCGATGTCGATCCGTCCGCAGTCAATGGCGACACGAGCCCGGCCAGTCTACCCAAGTGGGATTCCGTGGCGCACATCAATCTGATTTTCGAGCTCGAGGACGCCTTCGAAATTCGCTTCGCGAGCGATGAGATTCCGTCGCTGAATACCGTTGCGCGACTTCAGGCAGCGATCGATGGTCATCGAAGGGCGTCCGGCGAGCCTTAATCGGTCGTCACGGTATCACGCCGGCGATGGCGTTCATGATTGTTTGAATGTCGGCGCCCGGGTCGCGGCCGTCGCTGGCCTTGCCCTTGAACGGACTGGCCGGCGACAACATCAAGTCCCCAAGCCCCGACGATGACGAGTATGCCGCGTGCTCGCCACCCGCCAATCCGATTTGAGCGAAAGTCGATGGATAGAAGTTCGAAGCCGGATACAACGACTCAGAGGCCAGCGCGACGACATTGTTCGTCAGGACGCTTCCCGATCCCGCGACCTTGGTCCACGCCGCCGCGCCGACGCCGACTCCGGCGGTGAAGAACTGGTAGTCTCCGCCACCGAACAGATTGTCGCGGACGATGTGGTTGGTCAGCGCCTGCCCGGTCCAAATCACCGAGGAGTTGGACGGGCTGAATCCCGTGTTGTGTTCGATCGTGATGTTGGGGATGACGTCGGTGATCTGAAAGAGGCGGCCGTTGCCGGCGACCGCGGGATTGTCGAGGCCGATGATGGCGTTGTTCCGAATGGTGATGTTCTGCATGCCGAGCGAGCTCGCGTCATAGCTCTTCGTGAGCGAGAAGCCGCCGGCGACGTTGCGAATGAGATTATTGCGGACCGTGACGTCCTCGGTGATACAC
>DATLPC010000189.1:0-3526 GCA_035535975.1 Gemmatimonadaceae bacterium
GCCGACTGGGCGGCCACCGAAGCTCGATTCAAGAAGCACTTCAAGCCCATCGATCCGGCGACGTTTAACGAGGACATGGTGCCGTTCCACGAGTACCTCGAGCTCTCTGCCGAGGATCGTGACGGAAAGACCGTGTACATCCTCACGACCGATCGCGATAAGCGTCTCGCGAGGCTCTCGGTTTCGAACGAGATCGTACAGCTCGCCGAGGAGCGCCAGCAACTCTGGTCGCAGCTTCGTGAGCTCGCCGGTCTAATCCCATCGGCCTCGGTTCGCGATCGGCTCGTGTCCGAGGTGGAAGCGGGTTACCAAGCAAAGCTCGACGCGATGCGCGCCGAGTATGAAGCGAAGCTCGCCGAGTTGCCGCGGACATTGGCGCGCCGGATGGCGGAGACGCTGCTGCGGGGTGGCGGTGGCAAGTCGGTCGGCGACTTGATGGCGTCGCTGTCGAAGCCGGGCGACTGGGCGACTGGGCGACTGGGCGACTCGGTGACTCGGCGACTCGGCGACTCGGCGATAGTTGCGGCGCCGAAGCCGGTTGTTGCGTCGGCAGTCGTCGCGCCTGCGCACGGCAACGGTGTCGCAAAGTTGGCAGCCAGTCCACTTGCCGCCGCAACACCATCGCCCGCCGCGCAGCCGGCCGCCGCCCAAGCGACAGACGACGACCTCGGCATCGATCCATATATCGACTCGGCTCGCTGTACGACGTGCAACGAATGCACAAACCTCAACTCCAAGCTCTTCGCCTACAACGCGCAGAAGCAGGCGACCGTCGCTGATCCCTCGGCGGGAACGTTCCAGCAGCTGGTGCTTGCCGCCGAACGTTGCCCCGTGGGCGCGATACATCCCGGCACGCCGCGCAACCCGAAAGAGAAGGATCTCGCGAAATGGTTGAAACGCGCGGAGCCCTTCAACTGAGCCGATGATGAGCTTCCTCTTCGGTTCCTCCGGCTTCCGTCACGGCGTCCACCCGCCTGAGCACAAAGAGCTCACGGCGTCGCGGCCGATCCGTCGTATGGCGTATCCGACGGAAGTCGTAATCCCGCTCCGACAGCATGCGGGGAAGCCCGCCAAGCTCGTCGTGCGCGAGGGCGATCGCGTGCTGCGCGGCGACGTGCTCGGCGAGGCCGACGGTTTCGTCTCGGCGCCGGTGCATGCGTCCGCCTCGGGCAAGATCGTGGAGATCGGCCTGTGGCCGCATCCCGATGGCAGCATGGACACCGCGGTGCGCATCGCGATTGAACCGTTCTCGCCGCAGGTCCCGCGTCCGCGCCTCGTGCCGCGTTGGGAAACGCTTTCCGCGGACGAGATCGTGCGCGCGGTGCAGCAGGGCGGTGTCGTCGGACTCGGCGGCGCGGCATTCCCGACGCACGTCAAGCTCGCGCCGCCGCGCGATCTCACCGTCGAGACGATCATCCTCAACGGCGCGGAATGCGAGCCGTACCTCACAACCGACCATCGCATCATGGTCGAGTTTCCCGAACGCGTTCACCTCGGCGCGCGCATCATGATGCGCACGCTCGGCGCCAAGCGCGTCGTGATCGGCGTCGAGCGAAACAAGCCCGACGCCATCGAGGCGCTCGAGCGCACGAAGCCGACCGACATCGACGTCTCCATTTTGCCGATGACGGTGAAGTATCCGCAGGGCGCCGAGAAGATGCTGATCAAAACGGTGCTCGGTCGTGAAGTGCCGTCGGGCAAGCTGCCGGTCTCACTCGGGGTCGTTGTGCAGAATGTCGGCTCGGCCGCCTCGATCGCCGAGATCTTCGACACCGGCCTCCCGCTGCTCGAGCGTATCGTGACGGTGAGCGGGCCGGGCGTACGAAAGCCCGCCAACCTGATCGTGCCGGTGGGCACGAAGGTGCGTGACCTGCTCGCCGAGTGCGGCGGAACGACGGACGACGCCGCGGAGATCGTGTTCGGCGGTCCGATGATGGGTGGCGCGATCGCCAATCTCGATACCCCGATCGTGAAGAGCACGACAGGCGTGATCGTGTTGGCGCGCGAACAGACGCGGGCGGAAGCGACGTACCCGTGCATTCACTGCGGCCACTGTCTCGACGCTTGCCCCGTCTTCCTCAATCCGTCGATGCTCGGCGACTACGCACGTGCGCGTCGCTACGAGGACATGGAAGCCATGAACCTCGCGGACTGCATGCTGTGCGGTTCCTGCTCGTACGTCTGTCCGTCGAACATCCCGCTCGCTCAGATGTTCCAGGCGAGCAAGCTCGCGCTCAAGCGCGTCAAGGCTCAAAAGACGGCGGGTGTGGTATGAGCCCGCGCAAACTCCTCATCACGGCGTCGCCCCACGTCCACGCCAAGGTCGACACACCGACCATCATGTGGAATGTGGTCGGCAGTCTCGTGCCGCTGGTCGCGATCGCGACGTTCTTCTTTGGGCCGAGCGCGCTGCTCGTTGTGACGGCTGCCGTCGCCGGCGCAGTGGGCGCGGAGCGCGTGCTCGGGAATCGCGGCACACTGGGTGACGGATCGGCGGCGATCACGGGAATTCTGCTCGGCCTCACGCTGCCGGCCGGAATGCCGATGTGGATGGCGTTCATCGGCGGCTCGTTCGGCATCGCGTTCGGCAAGCTGCTGTTCGGCGGGCTCGGATACAACGTCTTCAACCCGGCGCTCTTCGGCCGCGCATTTCTTCAGGCGGCGTTCCCCGTCGCCATCACGACGTGGCCGGCCGTCGGCAAGGCCGTGACGTGGTGGTCGCTCCGCGGCGACAACTTCGCGCTGCCGTTCATGAGCGCGCACACCGACGCGATCACCGCCGCGACGCCGCTCGGCCTCATGAAGTTCGAGGCGAAGGGCACGTCCTTGTTCAACCTGTTCGTCGGCAACACCGGCGGCTCGCTCGGCGAGACGTCGGCGCTGCTGATTCTGCTTTGCGGTGGGTACCTCGCCTGGCGCGGTTTTCTCAACTGGCGCACGCCGGTGAGCATCTTTGCGACGGTCGCGCTCTTTTCGGCGATTCTCCATCTCGCCAACGACAAGTATCCGACGCCGCTGTTCATGCTCTTCTCTGGCGGCCTGATGTTGGGCGCCGTGTTCATGGCGACGGATATGGTCACGAGCCCTGTGACGAATGCCGGAAGGTGGTTCTATGGTCTCGGCGTCGGCGCAGTGGTCGTCTGCATCCGCGTGTGGGGTGGTCTGCCAGAAGGCGTGATGTACGCCATCCTGATCATGAACGGCCTCGTGCCGTTCATCAACAAGGCGACGCAGCCGCGGGTCTTCGGAACGCGGCTCGCGAAGGCCGAAGGAGTGGCGACATGAGCATGGGGATGACGAAGGCCGCTCCCGTCGTCGTGAAGGACGTTCGCTCGTGGAAGCTGCTGGCGATGATGACCGGCGGCGGCGCGATCGCGGGGCTGCTGATCGTGAGTGCCTACACGCTCACGCTGCCGCGGATCGAACGGCACCAGGGCGAGGTGATGGAGGCGGCCGTTAAGGAAGTTCTCAAAGCGCCGGCGAGCTACGACACGCTCTACCTGTACAACGGCGCGCTCACGAAGGG
>DATLPC010000190.1:0-3455 GCA_035535975.1 Gemmatimonadaceae bacterium
GGCGACAAGGCGACAAGGCTACAGCACACGCGCCAAGACGGTCTCGGTCTATTCTATGCTTTAGAAACTGGAACCCGGCCGCGCCACAACGCGACGAGCCCGTGCGCTATGAATCGGCGCAGCCGGTAAGGACCGGGCTGACGTCGCCCTGTAGCGAGGTGGGCCATGCCCGCCAACTTGAGTCTGTCGCCCACGACGATCGTCGCGTGGACGTTTGCCGCCGTCGTCGTTCTGATTCTCCTGACGCGTTGCATCAACATCCTTCGCCAATACGAGCGGGGCGTCGTCTTTCGGCTTGGGCGAGCGATGACGGGCGAACGCGGTCCCGGGCTCGTCTTCATCTTCTGGCCGATCGACAAGCTCGTGAAGGTCTCGCTTCGCATCGTGACGTGGGACGTTCCGCCGCAGGACGTCATCACGCGCGACAACGTCTCGCTCAAGGTCAACGCGGTCGTCTACTTTCTGGTCACTGACGCCAACAAGGCGATCATCGCTGTCGAGAACTTTCGATATGCCGTCGAGCAAGCGGCGCAGACAGGACTCCGCTCGGTACTCGGTGAAGTAGAGCTCGACGACCTGCTTGCCGAGCGCGCCAAACTGAATGCTCGACTACAATCGATCCTCGACGAACAGACCGAGGTATGGGGCGTCAAGGTGACGCAGGTTCAAGTCAAGCAGGTCGACCTGCCGCAAGAGATGCAGCGCGCGATCGCGGCCCAAGCGGAAGCGGAACGCACGCGGCGGGCGAAGGTCATCGCCGCGCAGGGAGAGTTCCAGGCGGCGGCGAAGCTGGCCGAGGCTGCCGCCGTGCTGAACCGCGAGCCGATCTCCGTGACGTTGCGCTATCTGCAAACGCTCATCGAAATCGGAACGGAGCAGAACACGACGATCGTGTTCCCGCTTCCTTTGGACCTGCTTGGCCCGAACGGATTCGGCGCGTTCGCGGAGCGAGGGCAATTGTCCGCGGCCGCACCCTCCAGCGTCGCGCCACACCGTTGGACGGGTGACGGTGACGGAAAGGATGGGAACAACTCGGCTTGAGTCGCGTTAGGCTAGCGTCCGACGAGGTCGGCCATGAGCCAGAGCCACCGGCTCGCCGGGTGCACCCACACTTCCTTGTACACGTACATGTTCTGTCCCGGCCAGTAGGGCAGATCGGTCGTCCCGCGGCTCTGCATGCCGACGGGCAGCGATCCGACGAAGTCGCCTGACGACACGCTGTACTGCTGCGCCCAGTCGTACCCTTCGCCGTACATCGTGCTCTGGGCGAACGGATTGCGTCCGACGATCCACTGCGCCTGCCGCTGCGCGAGATCCAGTGCGGCGCTGTCGCCGCGCACGCGAGCCGACGCCGCGAGCGCTTTCGCCTGCGAGAGCAGCACGCCAAAGTTGCCGCGCCGCGCAAACCACACCGGGAACGCGCGAAGATACCAGCCGTCACCCATCGGCCGGCCGGCGAGCACCTGCTGGCGGTAGGCGTCGCGCGTCGCACCATGCAGCGCACCACTATCCGGCACCTCCTTCGTCTCATCGCCGAGTCGGTAGACGTAGGCCGGCAGCACGCCATACGGCGCCGTCGTGGTGGCGGCCTTCTTCTGATATTCGGCATAGAGCGCGAGCGCGGACGACCATGTCGCTCGATCGGGATGATTCGGCAGCGCCTCGATGAGCTGCGTCAGCGCGACGATCGGCGCTTGATCGTTGCCGCGGTGAAATTGATGGAAGAGCGTGTCGCGATCCGGACCGGTGTAGAAGAAGCCGGCGAGCGGGAATTCCTTTCCGACCGGCGTCTTTTGCTGCGACGCGACGATGATCTTCGCCAACTCCGCCGCCTTGTCGGCGTACGCTTGCTTCCGCGTCGCGCGATGGAGCTCGAGCGACGCCGTGATTCCGATCCCCGCCAGCTCGATGCGCGTCGCCGCGAACGCCGGCGTGCTCCAGGTGGACGGGCCCTCCACGCCGTCGATGGCGTACTTCCAATCATCCGCGGCGACGCGGAGCGCCCGCGCCGCGAGCGCCGGATCGCGATCCTTCAGTACGCGATACGCAATCGCCTCGGCCGCCGCGGCGATGTAGTTCACGTTCGGATTGTTCTTCGCTTCGCGGGTCCGGTCGTCCGCGTCGCCGGGGATGTTGTTCGTCCACAGGTTGTGGCTGGCGAAGCCGATGCGGTAGCCGCCGTCGAAACGCACGCGCAACAGCCAATCCAGCCCCCACTTTCCTTCCTCGATCAGGCGATCGATGAGCGCGGGATCGTCGTGCAGCAACTCGAGCCGCTCGGCCAGCGCGAACATCGCGTAGGTTGCCTCGCCGGTGTTCACCGCGCCCTGAGACAAGTCCCCGGCATCGTGCCAGCCGCCATTCATTACAATCTTTTGATTGCCGTGCGTCGCGAACCAGTCGAGATGATCGACGTCGTGCGAGCCGGGCACGGCGAATCCGCAGCGTTCGCCGTAGAAGAAGTTGAGCGTCTTCCAAATCGTCTGCCGCCACACGTCAGCGGCGATGCGAAACGGCTTCGTCGTCGTGCGTCCCGAGCGGAGCACGTACGTGCCTGGCGCGTTCAGCTCGGAGAAATTCATCTGCTGAAAATCCCCGAAGCGTGTGTGCGTCGATTGAACCGGCTTTCGCAGAACCGAAACCGAATCGCTCGCGCGAACGACCTCGAAGTCCTTCGCCGCGGCATCACTCGCGACCGCCGTCTTCGAGAAGCCGGTCTGATAGCCGGTGTGGCTGAAGGCGATCTTGCCCGGCGCGACACTCCAACCCGTGTGGTGATCCGGAGTCACGCGCTGGAGCTCGAGGCGCCCGATCTCGAACGCGACGCGATCGCTCGGCGCCGCGAGCATTTTGTTCACCCAGTATCCGACCTCGAGCAGCGTCACGCGATCGCGCGCCAGCGGCTCGATCTCCCACACGACGTGTGTCCACCGGTTGTTGGGAAGGGTGACGAAGTGCGTGCCCTCGCGGTTGTACTGGTCCGGCACCTTCTCCCCGCCGTCGTTGTGCAACACGATCTGGAGTGGGAGCATCGGGAAGCCGGAGACGTCGGGACGGATCCACATCGAGATTCGGTTGTAGCCCGTCCAGTCCTCGCCGCCCACGAACTCGCGGCGGAGGTTGACCGACGATAGTCCGTTGCGAGTCGGCGCGGGCTTGTCGACGAACATCTGCATGTCGACCCGCAGCACGCGCATGTCGCCCCCCGCCCCCGTCGTGCGCGACTCGGCGGGGAAGGTGAGCGAGCCGGTTCCCGAGAAGCGCCATGTCGCCGGCGATGTCATGTCGTCGAGCACGCGGCTCGCGAGGACCGGCTTCTCGAGCCACGCCGCCTCGGCGGAGTTCTCGAGATCGATCGGCATGAGCGGGCGGGGGCGCTGCGCATCGGCGCTTTGCAGGGCACACGTCCCCAACGCCATCGCGACTACCGTCGACGCTTTCAATCTCACCGGCGA
>DATLPC010000191.1:0-8291 GCA_035535975.1 Gemmatimonadaceae bacterium
CGCCGTCCTCGGTCAGCACCGTCTTCGGCGTCGTCCCGTTGCGATGATTGGCCTGCGCCGGCGGCTTCGTCTCGCCCGGCGCATAGCCCAGATGGTGCGTGAGCTCGCCACTGAGCATCCGCTCCATCAGCGCCTTCTTCACCTGCCGAAAGAGCGTCTCGACGTCCTCGGTGGTCGATGCGTCGCCGATCAGCGCATCGAGGGCGGCCGGATCGAACCCGTGCTCCGCCCCCGGAGACTGTTTTCCTTTCTTCGAGTGAGCCATACCGACCCTCCTAGGTCAGAGTATGGCCTCACACACAGAATTTCGGACAGCCCCACAGCTTACACCGTCGCGCCGTCGCACTCGCAGTTCGCCCGTGCGCGTTCTCTCCGATCTTTGTCAGTCCCGATCTTCGTTAGTCCCGACCTTCGTTAGTCCCGCTCCTCGTTAGTCCCGCTCCTCGTTAGTCCCGTCTCTCCTCAGTCCGCTCTCCTATTTCATTCGCCCATACTTCCTCATCGCGGCCAACATTCGTTCCACCGGCATCGCGAAGATTCGCAGATCGTTCGCCCCCGTCGTCGTCTCTGCCGCCAGCAGTGCGTTCGTGATCGCCGCCTCCGTCGCCTGCGCCGTCGCCTGAAACAGCGGTGTGATGCGGTCGTTCGTCATCATGCGCACTGCCGTCACGCTGTCCGACGACCAGCTCTTCTGGTTCGCCGTCGAGAACGCGATGAAGATGTCGCCCGACGAATTGCCACCGAATCCTCCCTGCCTTCCGACGCCGAGTGACACGCGCGTGGCGATGCGCTTGAGTTGATGTGGGAGGAGCGGCGCGTCGGTCGCGACGACGACGATGATCGAACCCTGCTCCGACGCGTCGGCGGCGCCCCCCGATCCACCGGCTTGCCCGCAGTGCGGGCGCCGCGCACTCGGGCCATCGGGTTCGGTGTTGGCGATGCACGGCTGGAGATCGGTGATCTCCTCGCCGACCGGGACGCCGGCGATCCGCAGATCGCGACGCGAGCCGAAATTGCACTGCACGAGAACGCCGACGGTGTAACCGCCCTGTTGCGCGGGCAGCTTTCGCGACGCTGTACCGATTCCGCCCTTGAACCCGAGACAGGTCATTCCAGTGCCGCCACCGACAACGCCTTCCTTCGGCAAACCACTCGTCGCTGAGTTGAGCGCACTGAGGACGTGCTCCTCCTTGACGTGAAAGCCGTTGATGTCGTTGAGATTTCCGTCGTACGTCTCAGCGACGACCGGCAGCCACCAGGGCTGGAGGACGTTCTTCTGTGTGACCTCCCACTTGATGATCGCATCGCGTACGACGCCGACGCTGTGCGTGTTGGTGATGCCGATTGGGCCCTCGAGGTAGCCGCTCTCCTGGATCCAGGTCGTGCCGGTCATCTCGCCGTTCCCATTGAGCGTGAACCAGGCCGCGAACACAGGATCGGAGTTCGCTTTGCCGCGCGGGTGGATTACCGTCACCCCGGTGCGCACCGGTCCTTGGCCGACGACGAGCTTGCCGCTGCCGGAGATCAGTGTGGTGTGCCCGACCTCGACGCCGGCGACGTCCGTAATCGCGTCGAGCGGACCAGGCGTCCCGCCGATCGGAAGCTTGAGGTCGTTCTCGCGCGGCTTCGTTTGTGAGTGAGCCGCAGCGGATCCGAGAACGATGGCGAGGGCGGCGCGGGCAGCAGGTTTGCGCAAGGATGCTCCTGGCGGGGGAGACGTGCAGTGCGAAGTTGTCGCGAGATGCGGAGTACGTCCAGGCGAGTATGCGGTGAAGACTACTCGCTGCCGCCGCAACGCCGGGCCAAGAAGTGGCCGGTCGTTTCCATCCCCGGAGCGCTCGGCATCGGCAACGTCGCCGGCCTACGGTACTCGGAGACTTGACAGCCCCGCACCGACCGCGCAGACTAGTCACTTAGTGATATGTAAGACGCTTACTGGAGCGATCTGATGGCGACGTCCGCACTCGATCTCATGCCCGGCACGGTCGACATCCTCGTGCTGCGCACGCTGGCCTGGGAAGCGATGCACGGCTACGCGATCTCCCAGTTCGTGCGCAGCCGGACCGGCGGCGCGATCGGGCTGGAGAGCGCCGCGCTGTACCAGGCGCTGCACCGCCTCGAGAAGAAGCGCCTCGTTCGGTCGTGGTGGGGTGTCTCGGAGACCAATCGCCGCGCCAAGTTCTACGAACTGACGACGGCGGGCCGAAAGCAGCTCAAGGACCAGTCCACGGAGCTTCGCGCGTACGTCGCGGCGTTGTTCGCGGTCCTCGACGCCAAGTAGGAGCCGTCGTGGCGCGTCCCCGAGGCATTCGACGCTTCCTCCACCTCCCGCGATCCGCGGCGCGCATTCGCGCCGACGTGGACGAAGAGCTCCGCTTCGACATCGAGATGCGCGCGAGTGATCTGGTGCGCCAGGGCGTGCCACACGACGCCGCGCAGGCGCGCGCCGTCGCCGAGTTTGGAGATCTCGAGGCAACACGCCGCTACTGCGAGGAGACAGACATGGCATCCGAAGCGCAAATCAGTCGCGCCACCGTCCTGAGCGACCTTCGCGCCGACCTCGCGATTACCTGGCGCATGATGCGGCGGACACCGGCGTTCGCGTTGGTCGTTGGGACGACACTCGCCCTCGGCATCGGCGCGAACACGACGGTGTTTTCCGTCGTGAAGCGCGTGCTCATCACGCCCCTTCCCTTCCGCGCGCCCGATCGGCTCTATCGGATGTACACCGCACCGTCGTCGGTCGACGGCGACAACGACAAGCTATCGGCCGTCGAGATCATGGCGTTGGCAGATGCGCGTTCGCTCGCCGGCGTCACCGAGTTCGGCAACTACGGCGGCATGACCTTCACCGATGGTCGGACCGCCGAGCCGTGGGGCACGGTCCAGGTCGGGCCCAACTTCTTCGAGGTCTTCGGCATCCGTCCGGCGCTCGGGCGTCAGTTTACCGACGAAGACTTCGGGCCGAATGGCGCGCGCGGCGTCATCATCACGCACCAACTGTGGCAGCGTGTGTTCGGCGGCGATCCGGGAGTCGTTGGCCGCCGGGTTCAGCTCAACAACGGCGACCTGACGATCGTCGGCGTGCTGCCGGAGTCATTCGTCGGACCGACGTTCACGGCCGACGCGCTCCTTCCGCTCCCCTTCGCGAACATTCTGCGCTCGTCACCGCGGAATGTTCGCGCCCGCGTCTTGCGAGCGGTCGTCAGGACGCGCGATGGAGTATCCGAGGCGGCGTTGAACGCCGAGCTGGCCACGCTCGGGCAACGCGTTCGCGCGCAGTATCCCGAGATCAAGAACGGCGGCGTCTTCCGCCCGGTGTCGCTCCATGCGGCGATGGTCGGAAACGCAAAGACGGTGCTTCTCCTCGTGATGGCCGGCGCGCTGCTCGTTCTCGTCATCACCTGCGCCAACATCGCCGGGCTGTTTCTCTCTCGTGGGGCGGCGCGACGACGCGAGTTGGGTGTGCGCGCGGCGCTCGGCGCCGGGCGCTCGCGGCTCGTCCGCCAGATGCTGACCGAGAGCGCGCTCTACGGACTCGGCGGCGGAGCGGCGGGCATCGCGCTCGCCGTCGTGATGACGCGCGTGTTCGTCGGACTCGCCGGCTCGACATTGCCACAGCTCGGCGAGATACGACTCGACGGGTTCAGCCTCGCGTTCGCGGCGACGATCGCGATCCTGTGTGGCCTGGCGGTCGGCGTCGCGCCGGCTGTCGCCGCAACGCGTGTCGATCTCCGCGAGGCGCTCGGCGACACCGGCAATCGCGGCGCGTCGACGGGTGTCGCCGGGGTGCGAGGGCGGCGAGCGCTCGTCGCCGCGCAGCTCGCCGTCGCCGTCGTTCTTCTCGTCGGCGCTGGGCTGCTCCTCCGCACGTTCACCGCGCTCACTCGCACACCACTTGGCTACGCGGTCGACACGCGCACGTTGACGTTTCGCGTCAACCTTCCGTCCGCGCGATATCCGGACACGTCCTCGCGCGCCGCGCTGGTCGCGGCGTTGGTCGGGCGCGTTCGCTCACTGCCCGGCGTGCGCGCGGTGGGCTACACGGCGGTGGCGCCGTGGAACGGCGGCATGATGAGCGTGGGATTCCGCGTGGAGGGGCGGCAGGTCGACCCGAGCGCGGTGCCGAACGTTCAATACGCGACGGCGTCGGACGAGCTCTTCCTCGCGAGCAGCACCCCACTGCGCGCGGGACGCGCTTTCACGTCCGCCGATCGCGTCGGCGCACCGAGCGTCGCGATCATCAGCGAGAGCGTGGCGCGGCGTTTCTGGCCGAACGGTGGTATGGTCGGCGCACGCATTCGGCTCGGCACCGGCGCCCCGGGCGATGACGGTGTGCCACTCGAGGTGGTTGGCGTCGTCGGCGATGTTCGTCAGACGGTTCTTGGCGACATCGTGCCGACGGTGTACGTCTCGGAACGCCAGTGGTCGGGGCGCGGCGGCGAGTTCGTCGTGCGAGCGGCCGATGACGCGTCGGCGCTCATTCCCGGGATCAAGTCGATCTTGCACGAGCTCGATCCCGAGCTACCCCTCATCTTCCCGCGCACGATGCGCCAAGTGCTCGACGCGACGATCGCGCGACAACACCTGGCGATGATGCTCATGGCATCGTTCGCCGTTCTCGCCGTGGTGCTCGCCGCACTCGGCGTCTACAGCGTGATGGCGTATTCGGTGATCGGACGAACGCGCGAATTCGGCATCCGCGCCGCGCTCGGCGCCGAGCGGTGGAGCATCGTCGGTCTCGTGCTACGTCAGGGAGCGACGACGACAGTCGTCGGCGTGGCCGTCGGCCTGCTCGCGGCCGCGGTGGCGTCCAAGTATGTCGCGTCGTTGCTGGTCGGAGTGACCGCGCGCGACGTGCCGACGTTCACGTTGTCGGCACTCACCCTCGTGCTCGTTGCCGCTGTGGCGTGTCTCCTGCCGGCTCGACGAGCCACGCGAGTCGAGCCGGTGGAAGCGTTGCGCGCGGACTGACGAGTCGGATCCTGCCTATCTCACGGCCATCCTTTTCGTGCCGCCTGTGTCCGCGATGTACGAAAAGAGGAGCCGTGTTCGCAGATCCGTGATCTTGCGCGCCGACTGTGAGATGAGACCGCGGAACGCCGCGCGCGCACCCGCGCGGTCGCCGACGGCCAGTTTGGCGATCACGGCGCCATCGCGCAGCTCGTCGCCGTCGAGCCAGAGTTCGCCCTTTCCCGCCTCCGCGATCAGCGGGTCAGCCGCACGCGCGGCCTGAGCATAGTCCCAGGTCGCCAGCCCGTGGAGAAAATCGACGGCCGCGCGCGCGGTCGGCGGCGCGTGCACGCGATCGAGGTACGCGTAGAGCGAGGCGTAGAACGAGGAATCGGCGGTGCCGGCCATGCCGCCGTGCACACCGGCTTCGACCCACGCCACGGACTGTGCCCACACCGGCCAGCTCGCCGGCGCCTTACCCGACAACATCTCGGCGTCGAGCATCTGCATCCGTGCGGCAATGAGCGCGACGTCCGGACCGGCGCGCGAGTCGCCGGTTCGCAGGCCGGCCGCGGTCGCCATCGCCTGGAGGCGCGGAATGCCCGCGACGAGCGCATACGGATCGCCCAGTCCGTTCCGGTGGCCGTCGATCATCGCCGCGAAGTTGACTCGTCCCGACGCCAAACCGACGAAACCTTCCGCGTCGATCTTCATGTACCGTGTCCGCTCGGCGTTGAGGTCGAGCGTGGGGTAGAAGTCGGAGTTCGGGTTACCCGCGATTCGGACGAGGGGCATCAGCGAGCGGCTGTCCGCCACGCGAAGCGTCTCCATCGTGTGCGGTGTGATCGGCCAGACGCGCTTCAAGTCGCTGGCGAGCTGCTGCGACTGGAAGATGCTCCAGTCGGGCGCCGGCAATGCGGCTCGCGTTGTCGCGACGAGGATGATGTCCCGATTCGAGATCTGGTAGATCGAATACGTCGGGAAATGCTCCGACAACGCCGACATCACGCTGAGCAACAGCGCGTCGTCGATCTCGTAGAGGTGAAGCCACTGCGCGAACACGCCGTTCGGCGTCAGGTAGTGGGTGATCCGCTCGTAGAACTCGGCGGTGAACAGCCCCGACACTCCCGACACCCACGGATTCGACGGCTCGGAGACGATCAGATCGAACCGCTTGCCGCTTGCCGCGAAATACGCGCGCGCGTCATCGATGACGAACGTCGAGCGCTTGTCGTCGTACGCCCGCGCGTTGGCCGGATAGAAGTTGCGCGAAGCCCTGATCATCTCGGGTTCGATCTCGATCGTGACGACGCTCTGGAGGACGGGACTTCCCAGGAGAGCGTGCGACGTCATTCCGGAGCCGAAGCCGATCACCGCCGCGGTTTTCGCGTTGGGCACGTACGCGAGCGGAATGAGCGGCACGAACAGCTGGGTTGGCGCGTCGTGCGTGAACGCGCCCGGTTTCGGCTCGACCTTCGCGTTCAACCACTCCGGGCCGAGCGAGGCATCGGGCTTTCCATTGGTGGCCAGCGTCAGGCCGTGCGTGTCCGGGATGCGGCGCACGCTCACCGTCGCCGTGCGGCCGTCCTTGTAGAAGAGAACTTCCCGCGAGCCCGGAGCTTGAACGGTGCCGTATCGGAAGACGCCGCTCGTCAACACCGTGTGATCGAGCTGTGCGCGCAACGAAGCGATGATGACCGCGGCCGCCAGCCCGCCGGCGAGAAGCAGTTTCGGCGTCCATCGCGAAGGCCGGTCGTCCGTCGCCGATCGCCCGTCGCCCGCCAAGAGCGCCACGCCCAGCGCGATGTCGACGGATGCGCCAGCGACCAGAAGCCACTTGAGGCCGAGGAGCGGCATCAACACCAGCCCCGCCACGCCGGCGCCGACGATCGAGCCGAGCGTGTTCACGCCGTACACCTGTCCGATCGCTCGCTCACCGACGCTCGCGCCGACGAGCACACGGGTGATCAACGGCAGCGTCATGCCGGCGCAGAACGTCGCCGGCAGCATCACGGCGAGGCAGATGACGTATCGCGAGACGCTGAACATGGCGTAGCCCTGCGACGTCTTCGCGAACGCCGCCATGAACGACACCATCCAGTCGAACGTCATCAGATAGACGGGGAGCGTGGCGATGGCGAGCGTTCCCATCGCCACTTGCACGATACCGAGGAAGCGGAGCGAGGCGCCGCTTTTGTCAGCGCGGCGGCGGACCCATAGCGCGCCGAGCGCCAGACCGAGAATGAACGCCGAGAGCATCAGCTCGAAGGAATGGGTCGCGCTGCCAAGGACGAGCGCGAGCATTCGGATCCAGCCGATCTCGTAGATGAAGCTCGACAGCGCCGTACCGAAGCTCACCGCAAGCAGCAGTCGCCACAGACGCGGCCGCGAGAGCCCGGACAGGTTCTGTTCCGGAACGGCTTCGACCGCTGTTTCCCTCTCGTGGCCACTGGTCGTGCGGACCGCAACGAAGACGACCGCCGCGACTGCGATGTTGAGCATCGCCGCGGCGAGCAGTGTCCCGGGAAGACCAACCGCGGCGACGAGCCAGAAGCCGGCGAGCAGCACACCCGCCGCCGCGCCGAAGCTGTTGGCGAAATACAGCGTCGCGAGCGCATCGCCCACGCGCTGCGGTATGCGTCGCACGACGCCCGCGCTCATGAGCGGGAAGGTCATGCCGAGCAGCACCGACTGCGGCAGAATGAGCAGACCGGCAATGCCCCACTTCACGATCGTCTGCGCCGGCCCGAGTCCCACCGCCGGGAAGATGCTCGAGTAGGTGAAGTTCGTCGTCGCCACGAACACGTCGTGGAAGACGAGGCCGATCATGCCCGTCGCGAGCTCGACGATCGCGTACCAGAAGAGCGGGCGGGTGAGCCGCTCGGTGCGGCGACCGACGAGCAGAGCGCCGAGCGACATGCCGCCGAGGAAGATCACGAGGACGATGACTTGCGCGTACGCGCTGTGGCCGACGAAGAGGCCGAGATAGCGCGTCCAGATCGACTCGTAAATCAGTCCCGCGGCGCCGGATAGGACGAAAACGACATATAGGAGGGGGAGCATGCCTCTTCGACTGTGGGGCGCGGGCGCTCGTAACACCTGGCTCGGCGGCTCGGCGACTCGGCGACTCGGCGACTCGGCGACTCGGCGACTCGGCGAACCAAACGGCAGGTCGGAGTGTCGGATCGGGGGTAGATTCGTTTCGTCCCTTTCGCCGAGTCCCTGATGGACAACCTGTTCCGCGACATCGGCTATAGCCTGCGGCGGCTGCGTAAGAGCCCGGTTTTCACGACGATCGTCGTCCTCACGCTGGCCCTTGGCATCGGGGCGAACACGGC